>CAXTOI010000028.1:0-15847 GCA_964245645.1 uncultured Novosphingobium sp.
TATCTACACAGCTTCATGATCGGTGGCACTGCTACGATAATCGCGGGCTTTGTGCTTCTAGCAGTAAGTCCCATGCTCAGGCGGTTGATGCACGGCGTATCCTAATTATCGTCTTGGCCCAGAAGGCTTCGGCGCCGGGCGTAGCCGAAGTATAAGACGAGGCCGACGGCGTTCCAGCTGAAGAAAAGCGTCCGGGTCATATTGGGTAAGCTCGTGAAGAGATAGAGGCAGCCAATTATGCCGAGGCTGCCGACCAGGTAAGGAGCGGGCGTGCGGAAGATCCGGGCGAGTCCGGGCTGCGAATGCCTGAGGACAATTAGGCTCAGGCAGACGGCAATGAAGGCGCACAGTGTCCCCGCGTTTGCCAGAGCGGCAACCAGCGCGAGGGGCAAGAGTCCCGCCAATACGGCGACGATAACACCCACGAACAAGGTCATTGCCACGGGCGTTTGGGTGCGCGTGTTAACGCGGGCAAGCGCATTTGGGAGGAGTCCGTCTCGTGCCATGACGAAGAATACGCGACTTTGCCCATACATGAACGCGAGCACCACCGTCGGCAGAGCAATGACAGCAGCAGCCGCCACGATTGCCCCCGATCCGGACTGGCCTAGAGCCGAAGGATATGGACAAGCGGTGCGTCCTGCCCGGCGAAATTGGAGACTGGCATCGCGCCGATCGCGCACGCGGCGATGACGACGTATATGGCGGTGCATGCGACCATCGAGCCGACTATGCCGATAGTGAGATCACGGCCGGGATTTTTCGTCTCCTCCGCGGCGGTAGAGACAGCGTCAAACCCATAGAAGGCGAAGAAGATGATTGCCGCCGCGCCCATCACGCCGGCCTCCTTGCCGTTTGCGAGTGAGTGCGAAACAAAGCCCAGGGGCATGAACGGATGAAAATGTGCGGGATTGAAATGTGGCAAGGTAATGGCGACGAACAGGGCAAGCGCCGCGACCTTGACGGCAACTAGCACGACCGTGATCCGCGCGCTCTCCTTCGTGCCGAGGGCCAGCACTCCAGCGACGGCTAGGGCGATCAGCACAGCGGGGAGGTTGACGACGCCACCCTCAAGCGGCCCAGCCACAAGGGCATTGGGCAGGCGCACGCCGATACCGTCCAGAAAGGCGCAAAGATGCTTCGACCAGCCCACGGATACCGTCGCGCCGACGACGGTATATTCGAGGATCAGGCTCCAACCTACAACCCAGGCGAAAGGCTCGCCGAGCGCGGCATAGGTGTAGGTATACGCGCTTCCGGAAGTTGGAATAAGCGTGGCAAGCTCGGCATAGGCCAGCGCCGCGCACGCACAGACGGCGCCTGCTATGGCGAATGACAGGACGACCGCTGGCCCGGCCAATCCCGCTGCTTCCCCTGTCAGAGTATAGATGCCTGTGCCGATAATGGCTCCGATGCCGAGGGCGATCAAATGGGGCCACGACAACGTCCGGGCGAGTTCTCCACGCGCTGCGACATCAATCGCAGCATCGACGCTCTTAACGCGCCAAAAGTCGGCCACTCTTTGTTACCTCCAGGTTTGTTATAAACTGATCGTATCGCGCTTGTACAAAAATAGACGATGCTTAAATACTCTAGCTCTTGGCTTTCCATACTGGCCGCAATATATCCTTGGGCTCAGCTGCACGGCACCTTATGCTGAGGGCCAATCCCATTGCTGGTACCATGATCGACGTCTCATGGGACTTTCCAGATTAATGCGCTGAACTCGGATTAATAGCGTCGATAGCGCATCTCCAAACCTGTCACTCCCGCAATATTTCGGAGGTCGCACTTGCCGCTGCCTTATCAAACGCGCTGTTCCCGGTCCGATCATCCACTGTTAAAGCACCCCCTCGTTCCGACGTTTGAGGCGGTAAAATCGTCATAGTTTTGTTGGGCTGGGCCAATGGGCCATCATGTATCCTGACGTGCGCTGCCAATCTCCAGCCTTTGGCGCCACGGCGTCTGCCCACCCCCATTCGGGCCCTGACGAAAGGCGGCAGAAGGCCGGCAGAGCTTCCGGCAAGGCCGCTCGGTCACGGACCACCGGATCACTCCTGACCAAGTCGTATTACGACAATAGTGGCTTATTCATCCAATCATCATCAAGTTCGCGTTGCCACCAGCTGCGGTTGTGTTGGTCGAAATTGATACTTCTTCGAGCAGCAGGTGAAGCTGATAGGAGACGGTCAGGGCCGGATCGGCAGCGTGGACCGAGACGATCGACCCTTTCGAAGCGGCCACGGCCTCAACCATTGCTGAAATACGGGCAGGGCCGCCCTCGACCAGCGCGGCCACGATCGGCACTTGATCGCCGGCGCCGAAGGCCGCTGCAACGCTTCTGGGCAGGCCATCCGGCAAAGCCATGTCGATTAGCCTGCCGCTGTTCCCCGTGGCGAGCACGGCGGCAATCTGAGCGTAAAGCCACGTCTTCGTCTCGGGGCTGATCAAGATGCAGCCGCGCGGGCGTAGGGCATAGACATTGCGCTCCCCGACGGGTCCCGGAAGCACCACCTCAATCCCAAGCGCCGATGCTTTCCCAACACGGTAAGCTTCGTCGGCAGCCTCAAACTCTCCTGCTGCCTTCAACCAGCCAATGAAATCATGGAGTGCTATTGGAAGATCTTCCGTACGCTTGGCAAGCTGCGGCATCGTCGATGCAAGGCGGCCTAAGTACAGCGGCCCGCCAGCTTTTGGTCCCGTACCCGAAAGCCCGCACCCACCAAATGGTTAGACACCGACAACGGCACCAATGGTGTTTCGGTTAATATAAATGTTGCCCGCCTTCACGCGGTCCGTAACAAATGCGATGGTTTCATCGAGCCGCGTGTGCAGACCGAACGTAAGTCCGTAACCTGTGGCGTTGATGGCGTCGATCAGGGAACCCAATCCGCTACGCCGGAATCTGATGACGTGGAGAACAGGGCCGAAAACTTCGTGCGTCAGATCGCAGATATCTTCCAGTTCGATGATAGTCGGTGCGACAAAGGTGCCATGTGCGGTTTCATCTGGCAGGGGCACCCGCTCGATCATGCGGCCAGCGGCGCGCATCGCTGCGACATGATCCTCGATGTTGCCTTGCGCTTCTTTGGTGATGACCGGGCCAATATCGACGCTGAGCTTATCGGTGCGGCCGATCTGCAATTCGGCAAGCGCGCCTTTCAGCATTGCCAGGGTGCGGTCGGCAATATCCGTCTGCAGGCAAAGCACGCGAAGGGCCGAGCAGCGCTGTCCAGCACTATCGAATGCTGAGGCGATGACATCGGCCACAACTTGCTCGGCAAGGGCCGATGAATCGACGATCATCGCATTCTGGCCCCCCGTTTCGGCAATTAGCGGTATCGGCCTGCCAGAGGGTGATAGTCGCGAACCGAGCTGTCGCTGGATCAGTCGGGCGACTTCGGTCGAGCCGGTGAACATCACGCCGGCCGTTTCACTGGCGCCCACAAGCGCCGCCCCGATGGTGCCATCACCAGGCAAGAATTGCAGCGCGTCTTCAGGCACGCCAGCTTCGTGGAGAAGCCGGACGCCCTCCGCGGCAATGAGCGGGGTCTCTTCGGCAGGCTTCGCGAGCACCGGATTGCCAGCAACGAGAGCCGCAGCGATCTGGCCCGTGAAGATTGCCAAGGGAAAGTTCCAAGGGCTGATGCAAACGACCGGCCCAAGAGGGGTGTGCGGCCGGCTAGAATTCTCGCGGGCCTGCACGGCGTAATACCGCAAGAAATCAATCGCCTCGCGCACTTCGGCGATAGCGTTGGGGACGGATTTGCCAGCCTCGCGCACTGCAAGGCCAATGAGCAACGGCATGCGTGCCTGCATGGCATCGGCGGCCCGCTCCAGCATCGCGGCGCGGGTGGTGACAGGCGTTGCTGCCCACCTAGTCGCGGCGCCCGCAGCAACACGCATCGCTGCTTGCGCATCGCGCTCGAGCGAGAAGGCGACCTCGCCAACCTTGTCACGAGCATCGGCCGGATTCTTCACCTGCCTGACGCTACGCTCGATCTGGGCGCCGGCGATCATGGGTCGCGCACGCCAATTGGTCGACGCACTTTCCAAAAGCTCCTCGCCCAGGGTGGCCAGCGCGCTCTCATTGCTCAGGTCGATGCCCGCCGAATTGGAACGGTCGGAATAAAGTTCGGCCGGGAGCGAAATCTGATCATGATGAGCGCCGGGATGTGGCATTGCCTGAATTGTCGCGACCGGATCAGTCGCCAGCTCTTCGATAGAAATGGCGGGATCGGCGATTCGATTGACGAAAGACGAATTCGCACCATTCTCGAGTAGCCGCCTCACCAGATAGGCAAGCAGCGTCTCGTGAGTGCCGACCGGTGCGTAGACTCGACACGGTCGATCAAGTCCTGTTTCTCCGACGACTTGCTGGTAAAGTGCCTCGCCCATGCCGTGCAGGCATTGGAATTCATACTTGCCGATGGCGAAATCCGGCCCCGCCAGGTGGTATATGGTCGCAAGCGTCTGCGCATTGTGCGTCGCAAATTGCGGGAATACGGCATCGACCGCCGTAAGCAGTTTTCGAGCGCAAGCGATGTATGCGACGTCGGTGTGGACCTTGCGGGTGTAAACGGGGAAATTTGCAAGTCCGCCTTCTTGGGCACGCTTGATCTCGGTATCCCAATAAGCGCCTTTGACGAGGCGGACCATGATGCGTCGCCCGCCACGTCGCGCGAGATCGACGATCCAGTCGATTGCGAATGGACAACGTTTCCCGTACGCTTGAATGACAAAGCCGAGACCGTCCCATTAGCCAGAGACGGGTCGAGCGCAAGACTTTCGAGCAGATCGAGCGACAGCTCGAGCCGGTCTGCTTCCTCGGCATCAATGTTGAACTCAATGTCGTAGTTTTTAGCGAGTAGTGCGAGGGCTTTCACGCGCGGGAGCAATTCCTTCACCACGCGCCCGGCTTGCGATCGGCTGTAGCGTGGATGCAAAGCTGACAATTTTTATCGATATGCCGGGGCCGGCATAGATACCTCGTCCCGCCGATGCTCGACCGATCGCATGAATAGCCAACTCGTATTCGGCGAGAAATCGCGCTGCATCGGCAGCTGTCGTAGCCGCCTCGCCGAGCATGTCGTAGCTGTATCGAAATCCCTTGGCTTCCAGCTCCTTTGAACGTTGCAGGGCTTGAGCGATCGTCTCGCCGGTGACGAACTGTTGTCCCATCATCTTCATAGCCAGATCAACGCCGCGCCGAATGACCGGCTCGCCCACACGCGCGACAAGCCGGGTAAGCGCCGCACGGAGTCCGCGATCATCGACGCTTCCGACAAGCTTTCCAGTGACTACCAAGCCCCAGGTCGCCGCGTTCACAAAGAGCGACCTCCCTTCGCCGATATGCGATGCCCAATCGCCATCGGCGATCTTGTCGCGAATGAGTGCATCGCGGGTGGCATCGTCCGGGATGCGAAGCAGTGCCTCGGCTAGGCACATCAACGCGACGCCTTCTTGACTCGAAAGCGCATATTCCCGGACCAGCCCCTCGACGCCAGTTGCACGGTGACCCGCGCGAAGATTGGTGACGAGCCGGCACGTCGTTTCGCGAACAGCGGCGCGGGTGGCGTGATCGAGGCTTGCCTCCTGGATCAGCGGCGCCAGCGCTTCTCCCTCAGTTCGACTGTAGGCTGCGGTGATCGCAGCGCGAAGTGGCGTGGCGCGCTGAATGACCGGCGCAAAATCGGCGAAGGGCGGCGAGGATTGGACCATATCCCCAGTCTAGCGCGGATTCGGAAGTCGGACTGCCTTTCCTGATCCACAAAGGTTTCCTAATAGGCTTAGCTTTGCACCCAAGGCAGACGGATATGAGCCAGAGCTACCCCATCACAGTCGAATTGGACGATTTCGATCGCAAGATCATCGCTACGCTTCGCCAGGAAGGCCGCATATCAGTGACCGAGCTCGCCCAGCGCATCGGGCTGTCCAAGACCCCCTGCCAATCCCGTATGCGCAGGCTTATCGACGCTGGCGTCATTCTCGGGTTCGCTGCTTTGCTTGATCACGCAAAGGTTGGGCTCGATCACGTAGCTTTCGCAGAGGTTAAGCTCAGTGATACCCGGGAAGAGGCGTTGAGCGCATTCAACAAGGCGGTTCGCCAAATCCCCGAGGTCGAGGAGTGCCACATGATCGCTGGCTCCTTCGATTATTTGCTCAAGGTTAGAACCGCTGACATCCGCCGCTATCGCATCGTTTTGGGCGAAAAGATTTCCAGCCTGCCGCATGTTGCGAGCACGTCAACGTTCGTCGCGATGGAAGCTGTGCAGGACTCAAGTGCTAAGGGCCTCTAGCTTCTCAATCGCGGCTTCCGGTCATGGGGAAGGAGGCAGGGTGTCGATGATCATCCTTGCGATCGTCAATGCCCCTGCATCGAATACATTCATGAGACATATCGGCTTTAGAATTCGACGGTTTCGAGCTACCTTATCATGGAGGGCTGAAAGCACGGTGGCTGCGATGGCGTCTGTCACTTGCTTGTCATTTCCGCCTGTGGTTTTCTCGATCGGAAAGGACGGTCGCGGTTGCCCCAACCTGATTCAAAGATGATCGGAGGGACGGACGCGCGACGCCGTGCGGACGCGCTCGACATTCTGTATCGCGATCATCGTGACGCTGTTGTTCGGTATATACTTCACAAGTTTGGCGCTGGTCCGCCTAACCCATCAGATGTTGCTCAAGCAGCATTCGAGAAGTTCGTGACTTTGGAGCATCATAGCGACATCGTAAATCCCCGCTCGTTTCTTTTCGCCAGTGCACGTAATTTCGCCCTTGACCAGCGGCGTCGTCTCAAGGTGCGCAGTGACCACGCAGACGAAGTTCGGGCGCTCGGTGACGACACTGACGATTTCAATCCCGAGCGCGTCTTACTGGCGAAAGAGCAGTGGAAGCTGCTAGAGATGGCCATCCGGAACATGGATGATCGCCGTAGGAATATCCTGATTATGAATCGCATGGATGGCCTCAGCAGTGCTGAGATCGCGCGTCGGATGGGTTGTTCGGCAACCTTGGTGAAGACCTTGCTCGCCCAGGCGCTCGTGCTTTGCCAGCGCGCGTTGCGCGAGGAGCCGACGCGATGACCGGACCCGAGGTCTCGGACGACCAAGACCGAATTGATTTTCAGGCCAGTGAGTGGGTCGTGCTGATGAGCGACCGGACACTGACTGGACCAGAAGCCGAGGCCTTTGAGGCCTGGCTCCTATCCGACCCGCGACACGGACCGGCGTGGCAGTCTTTCGAGGCCGTCTGGGCAACGATCCCGGCGCTGGACGGGTTGGCCGCGGACGTTTCGTTCATCGACGAGCCGGTCTCGCCGATCCTGCCGCGGCGTTGGCGGTTGGCACCGAGAGCGCTGGCGGCGGTAGCAGCCAGCATAACGGTGCTCGTCGGGGCACTGACAATGACGAATTTCGTGCCGTCAGCCCCGCAATCTTTTCAGACCGGCCTGTCCGAGTCCCGTTTGATAACGTTGCAGGACGGCACCAAAGTTACGCTTGGCCCGCGGTCTGATCTCACCGTTCGATTCAAGTCGGGAGAAAGGCGGGTTGCGCTGGCGGCCGGGGAGGCGTTTTTCGAAGTGGTTCATGACGCGCGTGAGCCCTTCTACGTGGAGGCTGGCGGAGCGCAAACGAAGGTGCTGGGAACCAAGTTCGACGTCAACTATGCGTCAGCCTCCGTACGTGTCGGGGTGCTTCAGGGCGTCGTACAGGTGAGCCGTATAGGTGGCACGCCAACGAGCTCCCAAAATAGCGCCTATGTGACAGCCGGCCACGGTGCGGAAGTGGCCTTGGACCGACAAGCGCCGATCGTGCTGCACGCTGACACCGCCGTCGGAGCGTGGCGCGACGGCCGCCTGATTTATGAGAATGCGCGACTGGCCGACGTTGCCGCCGATGCCAATCGCTATTATGCGCCTGGCGTTGAACTGGCCAATCGCGAAACCGGCCACCTGCGTATCACAGCTTCATTCAAGCCGAGCGAGATTGGCGCGTTCATGTCCGCGATCGACAAGGTCGTGCCAGTGAGCGCGACGGCGACAGCGGCCGGGGGGTTCCGCCTGGCGAAACTGCAACAATAAGCGGCAGCGTTATTGACGAATGTTATAGCTGGCGCGTCAAGGGAGTGAGGGGGTCGGCCGAGCGGCCGACGCGCAGCCGGATCGAGGGAACAATTGTGCGGCGAAAGTGGGCCTGGAGTGCAGGAGTGATCATCGCTGCGGTCGCCGCGATGCCTGTTGCCGCCCAGACTTCCACACACCGATTTGATATACCGGCGCAGCCCTTAAGCACCGCCTTGCTTGAGCTCGCACGGCAGTCTGACTCGCTCATTCTTGCCTCGCCAGCCTTGATCAAGGGCAAGACCTCAAGCGCGCTCAACGCTGTACTTTCGACCGATGATGCACTCGCGCAGCTGCTGCGCGGCACCAACCTCCGCGCAATCCCCAACGCGAAAGGAGGCTACCGGGTTGAGCGTTACGATGTGGGGCGACTCTGGGCGGCCACGTCGACGGCCGCCACCTTTGTTGAAACACGCAGCTTTGCCCGGTGATCTGGCGGAGCCGACCTCGTTTGGCGACATCGTTGTTACTGCACAAAAACGGGTCGAGCGGCTGCGCAACACGCCGGTGCCGGTTACCGCGCTGGATGGTCGCGAGCTCGTCGAACGTAATCAGACGCGGTTGCAGGACTATTTTTTGCGGGTCCCAGGCCTTGAGTTGATCTCCCAAGGCGACGGGACTGCGCTCATCGTCATTCGCGGCATAACGTCCGGAAATTTCAGCAATCCGACAACAGCTGTATTGATCGATGACGTGCCGGTCGGCAGCAGCACCGCACTCGCTGGCGGCCAACTGCTTCAGCCTGACCTAGATCCATCCGATCTTGCCCGTGTCGAGGTGTTGCGGGGGCCGCAGGGGACGCTGTACGGTGCCGCCAGCCTGGGCGGACTGGTTAAATATGTCACTGCGGACCCGCTTCCCGGCAAGATTGATGGCAGGGTCCAAGCTGAGGTTGGGGCGGTTAGTCATGGCGGGATCGGCGACGGTCTTCGGATCGGGCTTGACCTGCCGTTAAGCGATACGCTCGCGGCGCATGCCGGTGGGTTTGTACGGCGCACAGCCGGGTTCATCGACAATGTCGAGTCCGGTCAATCCGATGTTAACGCGATCAACGCGGTCGGCGGACGTTTGGCGCTGGTCTGGCGACCGTCAAATGGATTGTCGGTAAAGCTTGGAGCGTTCCGCCAGTCGGTCCACGGCTATGGAGGTACCACCGTCACCACCGACTATCGTCAGCAGCCGACGGTCGGGGATCTCGCCCAGGCGGTCCTGCCGGCCAGCGGCGCTTATCGGACGACGACTAATCTGCTTACGGCGAACGTCGATCTCGCACTAGGCTGGTCCAATTTTAAGTCCATCACCGGCTATAGTCTAAACAGCTACAGCAGCGCGTCTGACGCGTCGAACCTACTCACGAGTTACGCACCATCGACTCTGCTGGGCAATACGATGCGGACTACGAAGTTCACCCAGGAATTGCGACTGTCGTCGTTGGACGGGGCGCCGGCGGAGTGGTTGATCGGCGGGTTTTACACCCGCGAACGAAGTTCTACGGTTCAGACGATCGACGCCGTAGAGCCCGTGACGGGCACTCTGGTTGCAAATTTGCTCACCGCCAATTTTCCGACGCGCTACACCGAGGTGGCGGTCTTCGGTGATATCGTCGTTCATCCGACGGCGCGGCTCAGTCTCCAGGGCGGCGTGCGTTACAGCCATAATCATCAGGACTATCGTGAGATCGACAGTGGCCCTCGCAGCGAGATGGCGCAGGGCACTCCCTATCTCGTTTCGTCCTCATCGGCGGACCAGGCGGTGACATTCCTGTTTACGCCGCAATTTCGATTCAGCGACCACCTAATGGCGTATGCGCGGTTCGCAACCGGCTACAGGCCTGGCGGTCCTAACGGCCTTTCAAGTTTTCTCGATCTGCCGAAGACCTTTGGCGCTGATACGACGCTCAATTACGAAGTCGGCTTCAAGGGTGACCTAATGGGGAGAAGGCTGAACTACGAGATATCGGTGTACGACATAGAATGGCGGTCAATCCAACTTCGAGCTATCGATCCGAGCAGTCAGTTTTCTTACTTTGTAAACGGCGGTCATGCGCGCAGCGACGGCGTCGAACTGGCGGTCGACTGGCATCCGGGGGCCGGGCTGAGGCTGTCCGCGTCTGGTAGCTATGCTCTCGCGCGGTTCGTCGAGAATCCGCCTACGGGTATTTTCGCCCACGCCGGCGATCGGCTGCCCTATTCGCCCCGCTTGAGCGGGACTTTGTCGATCGATCGTGACTTTGCCCTTGGAGGCGGCTGGACAGGATCCTTAGGAGGATCGATCGCCTATGCTGGGCAGCGCTGGGGCGTCTTCCCAAGAAACGCGCAGAGCTTACGTGTATCCCTCCAGCCCTATGCGACGCTTGACCTACGGCTTGGGGCGCGACGCGGGAGCTGGAGTGTCAACCTCTTCGGTCGCAACGTCGCGGACCAACGCGGCGCTCTCAACGTCGCTGCGACGAGCCGGACGCTGCTGACCACGGGCAGCTACAATACAACCGTGATCCAGCCTCGTACGGTCGGCCTGTCGGTGGCGCGAAACTTTTGAGATGCAACTAAATCTGGAGAGTGTGATGTTAAAGTATCTGCGTAATTTGCTCATCACAGCAGCCGTCACCGTAAACTCGATACCAGTCTTGGCTGCGGAACAACCTCCATCTACTTCAACTTGGCCTGCTGTCACGCGGATGGCGGACCTCGGCCCAAAACAGTTCTCGGCGATGCGGACCGGCGTTTTCAGTAGCAAGGCAATGCCGTATAGAGCGGAACTGTCGGAAATGTTGATTCATGATCGTACCGACAAGCCTGCTGCCAGCATGTTTCTAACCTCTTTCGTCGCCTCGCCCGAGAATGACGCGCGCCCGGTACTATTCCTCTTCAACGGCGGCCCTGGCGGCTCGTCGAACGCCTTGCGCTTCGGTGCCCTTGGCCCACAGCGGTTGAAGAAGTTTTCCATGGCGGCGATCGGCGACCCAGCGACGCCGGTCGTTACCAATGACGACACGATCCTCGATACCGCCGACATCGTGTTCATCGATGCGCCCGAGACCGGTTATGGGAGGCCGCTACCGGGCAGCGATCCTAAAACCTTTCGCGGCAACGATGGTGATGCAAGTGCCTTCGTCCAGTCCATCCTACGCTGGCTTCACGATCATCATCGGGAGAAATCGCCGATTTTCCTCGCGGGAGAAAGCTACGGCACGGTGCGTGCCGTACTCCTTGCGCGTGAGCTGCGCGCCGCCACGCCGCAGGTTAATCTGTCCGGGATAATCCTGGTATCACAGGCACTCTGGTACAACGGTCCAACCAGCAACACCATCAAGCGGGTCCCTGATCCGGTGGCGGCGGTCAACAGCCTGCCCGACATCGCCGCCCTTGCATGGTATCACGGCACAATCGACAACCAGAGGCAGACGCTCGAACAGGCGATACGTGCCGCCCAAGCCTATGCGCTCGGCGATTATGCTTCAGCGATGATCGCGGGCAATCGCCTGCCCGCGGCAGAGCAAGAGCGCGTGGCCGCGCGACTAGCGACGCTGACCGGCGTGCCAGCACCGGTTTGGCTTGCCGGCAAGTTACGACTGGATAATGTGCGGAGACAGCTTCTCGCCAGCCGCCACCTCGCTCTTGGTCAGTTTGATGGCCGTGAAACCGAGCCGCTGGAAGGCGTCCCCGAAGATGACGACCGCGATGCCCGGGCAATGATGCGAGGGCTGACGCATGCCTCCGAAGTGACGAACGGCGAACTCTTCCACGCCGACGGATTGCCAGATTACCGCTCCGTCGCCTCATCGCATATGGGAGACTTTGAGCGGTCATGGACGTTTATCGCCGCGCCCGCGGCGGGGCCTGAACTCATCCTGCGTGAGCAGATGACGGTGAACCCGCGATTGCGGCTCATGGTTGCGCAGGGGGTCTTCGATACAACGACGACTTTTGGCGAGACCGATTTTGAATTCGGGCAAATTGGAGCGCCACGCGAGCGTACCAGGTTCGCCTACTATCCAGGCGGCCACATGCTCTATTCGGACGACGCCGGTCGTCGCGCCTTCCTCGATGACCTCCGTGATTTTATCGCCGATCGGCCAACCGCCTCACGACCTTTTCCTCAACCCGTACCAGGACGAGCATTTCCATGACTACACCCCCTAAGTCTCCGCGTGCCATGGTTGAAGCTCCGGGCTGCGTCAGCGCTGGCCCTTACTCGCTTGCGATGCGTTCCAAAGCGGGCTTGTTTACGTCGGGCCAAATCGGCCTCGACGCGGCGACGGCAACGCTCGTACCCGGCGGATTCGAGGCCGAGTTGCAACAGATATTCCGTAACTTCGGAGGTTTATTTTCAGCGGCCGGCCTCGAGTTCAGTGATGTCATCAAGTGTACGGTCTATTTGACCAATGTTGCCGATTTCGCAAAGCTCAATGCTATCTACGCAGAGAACTTCACGAGACCGTTTCCTGCACGCACGACCATCGGTGTTGCCGCTCTGCCACTCGGCGCGGTTGTCGAAATAGAGATGATTGCCGAGCCACGATAATGGTTGGGGCTGCTCAAAAGGCAGCCTCACAACTTTAGCAGAAAGCGAACGGACTTACCGACCTGGCTCGATAAATTGATCGAGATCGCCCTTTAGCTGCTCCAACGAGGCCTGGTTGACATAGATCATATGTCCCGATCGGAAGTACTTTATTCCCACTCGTGCCTGTATCGGCTTGGCGATGGCGAGATGGTTCACCATGTACTCGGCGGCTGTGAAGGGCGATCCCAGGTCAAAGTAGCCAGCCAGCACAAGGACGCGCAGGTTAGGATCCTGGGTCATAACCGTGGCCAAATCGACGCCCGCGTTGGCGAGCGGCTGCCGGTCGCCTGGTGCGCCGATCGGCTTATGTTCCATTGTGAAGAGATTTCCGGCATCGGTATTGAGCATCACGTAAGGGCGATCCAAAGATATGCCCAGATCGCGCCGATAATAGTCATTGAAAACAGCGTTCATGGCTGTTCCAAGATAGCTTACGAGAGGGTCGTAGTCGGCTGACTTTTGCAAGGGGTCTTGGGCATCCCCGACATAGCGTGAGTCCAGTCGACTAACGACTTTTCTCTGATTGCGGAGCACCTCTTGTCCGTAGGCAAACTCCGAGACTCGCAGGTTGGCTGCTTTGACATATTCGACGGTGAGACCGGTAAAATGGTGGATCTGCTGCGCGATTGCGTCGCGCTCGCTTTCGGATAGCGCGTTCCCCTTGAGCAACGCGCTCGCGTAAGGACCGAGTGCAAACTGACGGGCGTCCTCGAGGAACGGCTCTAGTGGTCCCGACGCCTCAGGAACCAGTTTGTGGTACCAAGCCGTCGCGGCGAAACCGGGTAGAAACAATGGATAGGGGCGGTCATTTCCCGGGATATCAGTATAGATCGTCTCGATATCGGTTGCGATCCCGAGCAAGATAGCGCCATCGAAGCTCACCCGCCGCGTGCGAAGATAATTTAGAACGACGGCCGCCCGAATGGTTCCGTAGCTTTCTCCCATGATATATTTAGGCGCCGTCCAAAGATTGTTTTCACCAAGAAATTGAACGATGAAACGGCCGACTGACTCCGCGTCGGCGTCGGTGTTCCAAAAGTCGCCATCCTTCTTCCCGCAGACAGCGTGTGCGATGCCAGTTCCAACAGGATCGATGAGGACAACATCCGCCTTATCGACCATGCCGAAGGCATTATCGACGAGCTTCGCCTGAGACGGCGAGGTCGGGGCAGCATCGTTTGCGAGCAGTCGTTTGGGTCCAAGCAGACCGATGTGCAACCACGCGGAGGAGGAGCCTGGACCGCCATTGAAGGCGAAGATGACGGGGCGTAATGCGGCGCCTCGAGCTGGTGGGCGAGAATAGGCGGTATACCCAATTTCAGCTGTCGGGCGCCCTTGGTCGTCCCTGATCAGCATCGTACCGGCTTTGGCTACGTAGTCGAACTGCTTCCCCGCTGTCTCGAACCGATGGTGAGTGACCACCGTTTGCGGATCGGGTTGTAAACTGTTGCCATCCGAAGCAGCCGAAGTGCTGGCGGGGCAATTTAGAGCGGCGGCCGTAGTCGCGGAGTTGCAACCGACGATAGCGGCAGCGAGAGCAATGCCTGTCAACGTGGCTTTCACTGCACTTCTTCCTTCTTTGTGCCCATGGGGGATTGTCGATCAGAGTTTTACGACGCGAGCGGAGCTCATCTTGCCTGTTCGCAATTCCTTGGCCTCCATGAAAAGCGTTTTGCCATCCGATGAGAGACGCATGGTCAAGGTCGAGATAATGCGCCCTCGATGGAGGTGCTCCTCGACAAGGGTTTGTGGACCGACGCTGTGGATGCGGACGGCCGAAATCGACGGGTCACCTCGATAGGGCGCAACCGGTCCGCCGATCCTTGCGCGGTAGGACTCACCTGTCGCGCGGGTCATCGTGATGACGTCCGATTTAACGAGCAGCGACTCGGTGCGCGCAGCGTCCGTGGTTTTCAGAAGCGAGACCGATCGCCAGGAGCCGGAGGTTTCGTGCGCTTGTGCTGGAGCTAGACCGACGCGGAGCTGAAGTGTCTCGCCTGCGATCGATGGACTACCTCGATGATGGAGATCTTCCCAGGAAACTGTCCGGTGCTGACCATCAGTTGATACCGAAATCTCAGAGGTGTGCGTGATGCGCCCCGCCTTGCGATCGGAAATCCGGATTGTTCGGTGGCTGATAACCTCTACCCGCTGCTCGTCGACCGCGGGGTTGCACGCGAGCGGATGGATTTGTCCATCCGCGTTGAGCGAATAGGTCGGGGCGCAGGATTGGCAGACGTACACCCCGCCACTGAGAAGGGTGACCTCGGGCACCTTCGAGAAGGCAATCGAGGAAAGATCGGTTCGCCACTGACCACTGAAATTGTCGAAGTGCGCCGCTTGCGCGGCGCACCCAATCGACGATGTCAGGCTCAAAACGCCGAGCCCGAGGACCTTTACGCCTTTCACTGAGCAGTTTCAGAATTTGCGGGACGCGGAGATGCCGATCGTCCGTGGTTGGATGTAATTGGTATTGTAAATGGCCGTGAGCGTTGCCCGAGAAGCGCGCTGTGCGATCGACGAAAGGACACCACGCTTGTCGGTCACGTTTCGAGCGAATAGCCCGAACGTCCAATTACCGTCATGAAGTCCTGCCCGAAGATCGAGGGTAGCATAATGCGGAAACTCGGTACGGATGCTCCTCGTGTTGGGTGGGAACTGCCCGAACCGCTCTCCGACATAAGAAAAGCCCGCACCGACACTCGCTGTCCATTGGTCGTTCAGCCTGATGTCCTGGTCAACAGAGGCGTTGGCGCTGAACTTCGGGGAGTAGGGCAAACGACTACCGTCGGCGGCTTGTACGCTCGGCGGCGGGGTGGCGGCAAACTCGGCCACATTGTATGCAGCGTTGCCGGCAAGGCGCAGCCCTTGTCTCGAGCGGAATTCAAACGAGCCTTCTACGCCGTTGCTCCGCGCCGCGCTGCCGTTTGTGAAGAAGGAAAATCCGGTGGCCGGGTCGACCACGGTCAACTGGATGTTATCCCAGGTTATGTGATAGGCCGACACGTCGAAACTCAACTGCCGGTCGAGCGCGCTACCCTTGAAGCCAACTTCATAGTTTTTGGTTTTGTCCGCGCCGAAGGTGCCTGGAAGATTGAAGACGTTGGCACTGGCGTTCGGGCCACCCGGACGATAGCCGGTGGCGTAGCGGGCGTAGAT
>CAXTOI010000029.1:0-15520 GCA_964245645.1 uncultured Novosphingobium sp.
CTATCACAATAAAACCCCCTAATTACAACAGCCCCAACAGCCAGACCGCGCGCCGGCGCGAGCGGCCGGTGAATACAGCGTAGCGCCGATATGGCAAAAGCATCCATTCCATCTGCGCCTCGCTGACTGCTTCCGGGGTGTTGTATTAGAACTTGTAGAGTGCCGAAACGCCGTAGGTGCGCGGCTCGTTGGGATAGCCCGACACCGATCCCGACTGCGCCGGCGAATCGAAGATCACGTTGATATAGCGGTCGTTGGTGAGGTTGCGCGCCCACACGCTGACTTCCAGCCCGCGATGCAAGTGATACGTCAGCGATCCGTCGAACTCGCTGATCGTGCGCGTGAACGCCCGCGCCGCGTCGATCCCGGCCTGATAGCTGATCACCGCCCCGGTGATCGGATTGGTGATGATCTCGCCGGGCAGGCCATCCTCGATCTGGGTTTGCGATTCATAATGCCAGTCGCCGCGCAGGATGATGTGGTCGCCGTTGTGCAGCGGATGATCCCAGGTCGCCGCCGCAGTCAGCGAGATCGGCGGGATGCCGGCGGGGGTCGAGCCGGACACATCGCCGAACGAGGAGTTGATGTAGACGTCGTATTTCGGATGCAGATAGGTCAGCGATTGCGTCAAGGTCAGTTCGGCGACAGGCTGCACCATGCCTTCGAATTCGAAGCCATCGACCGACTCCTTCTGCGCATTGAGCAGCTCGAAGCCGAGGCCGTTGAACAGGTTCGACTGGAAATCCCTGATATATTCGCGGAACAGCGCAAAATTCAGCGTGGCGACGCCCCAATTGCCTTTCAACCCTGCTTCATAGAGCATGGAATGCTCCGGGCCGGCAAAACGGGCGCCATAGCTCTGGTTTGTCAACGCCAGCCCCGATGCTTCGATCGCCGGCGCATCGCTCAGCGCCGGACGGCTATCGCGCGACAGATTGATCGAGCTGGCCTTGAACCCGGTCGAAACATTGACATAGGCCTTGACCCGATCGGCCACATCGTAGGCGGCGCGGGCGGTCCACGAGATATTGCCGTCCGCAGTACGGCCGGGCTCGACCGCGTTGGGCAGGTTGAGGAACGGCGGGAAAATCTGCAGCGTCTTCAGCGCCAGCAGTTGCGCAGTCTGTGCCGACACGCCCGTCACCACCTGCTGATAGATTGCGGCATTCGCCGGGCTTGACCCGGCAAAGCCGGCAATCTGCGCCGGCGAAGCATAACCGCCCGGCACATGCAGCAATACCCCCAGGGTCTGCGAGATTCCGGCATTCGTTGCCAGCGTGCGGATCGCATTCAGATCGACGCCGGCAAACACATCGCTCGACTGGACGCTGGTTGAAAAATTCTTGCCGTCATGCGTGTAATTGATGCCGGCAGTCAGCGTCAGCCGCTTGAGCGGTTTGAAATCGACCTGGCCGAATATCGAAAACGCGTTGTCGTGCAGCTTGTACGCTTCGTTCAGGCCTTGCCCGGATGCGAAAAATCGCCCGGAGTACATCGCGGGATTGCCTTGCAAGGCGCCGAACTCGCTTTCGAGCGAAGCCACGTTGAACGCACCGCCGCTCGCGCTCTCGATCAGCAGATTGGCGTAGGGCCGAAAATCCTGGCCATACAGCGTCTGCCCGGTCTGGTTGATCTGCTCGTTGATATAATAGGCCCCCGCCAGGAAGTTGAGCGGGCCTTCGATGTTGGTGGCGGCGCGAAATTCCTGCGTGAAGGTACGAATCCGGACATCGGCGGAAAACCGGCTCAGCAGATCGGCACTGGTGAAATCGGCATCGGCATCGGTAATATTGCGGTTTTTGCGCCAGGCGGTGATCGAAGTCAGCGTCAGCGGCCCGAGCGAATATTCCACCTGACCCGAAACGCCGTAATCGCGAATGTCGTTAGTCGGATCGAAATTGTCGTACACATCGGCAAACGGCGTGGTCGGCGGATTGGTCTGCCCACCCACCGCCGCCAGCGCGGCGGTCGCGGCCGAGGATTTGAGATTGA
This sequence comes from uncultured Novosphingobium sp., assembly GCA_964245645.1. GTDB lineage: Bacteria > Pseudomonadota > Alphaproteobacteria > Sphingomonadales > Sphingomonadaceae > Novosphingobium. The sequence goes on from CAXTOI010000029.1 coordinate 1,993, forward strand.
CCACTGCGCAGCACAGTTCGGTGATGCGGCCGTAGTCGGCGATCAGCCGCACTTTGAGCTGCGTGCCGGGCTCGTAGAGCAACTGGCCACGCACGAACCAGCGGTTCTTGTTGTTGATATTGCCGCCGGTGGTGGCGTCGTGGACATAGCCGTCGCGGCGATCATAGGCGCCGGCGATGCTCACCGCGATATCCTTCGCCAACGGCCCGGTGACCATGCCCTTGGCGACCACCGCATTGTAATTGCCGTAGGACACCTCGGCATTGCCGGCGAGGTGAAACTTGGGCTCGTCGGTCAGGATACTGATGACGCCGGCGGAGGCGTTCTTGCCGAACAGCGTCGATTGCGGCCCACGCAGCACCTCGACTTGCGCCACATCGGGAAAATCGGCGATCTGCGCTGCCGAGCGCGAGCGATAGACGCCGTCGATGAACACGCCGACCGATGGCTCGACCCCGACGTTGTTGTCGCCATTGCCGAAACCGCGGATATAAAACGCGGTCTGCGCCGAACTCTGGTGATCGACCACGCGCAGCGACGGCACCAGCGTCGCCAGCCCCTCGATATCGCGGATATGCGCGCGGTCGATCGTCGCCCCGGTGGTCACGGTGACGGCAATCGGCACGTTCTGCAGGGTCTGCTCGCGCTTGGTCGCGGTCACCACGATCTCATTGCCGGTGGCATTGGCAACGGCGGCGGATTCGTCCTTGGCCGCGGGTGCTTCCTCTTCGGCGGCCGGCGGCGCTGCAGCTTCCTGCGCCAGCGCCGGGACCGGCAGGGCCAATGCCAGCGCCACGGCCAGCGCGGCGCCCCAGCGTGCCGGCCCGGCACCCGGGGTGCCGGCCATTTCGAAGCTGATTACCCGCATGCCTCGACCCTTGTTCTTTCGGGATCGGCTTCACCGTTCCCGTTCGCCCCGCGTTACGGTTGCGTCCCTATATCAAAGTCGAAGTTTCTCAATCCCCCGGGCACCGCGACACGGCGCTGTGACAACGCTTTCCTGGCAAGCTTGCCGAACGAACCCACTTGAGCTACGGGCGCGGCAATGCTGCGGCGCAATAGGTTTGCTCGCCGCTTGAACTTTTATCGACACACCCGCTTGATCAAGAGCAATGATCCACTCGATCGCTGCCCCTTGTGATTGTTGCCTGTCCCCGTTGGAAAGCCTGTTTCATGTCCGCCCCGTTGCCGCTTCGCAATATCGCCATCATCGCGCACGTCGATCATGGCAAGACCACTCTGGTCGATCAGCTGTTCCGCCAATCGGGCACGTTCCGCGACAACCAGCGCGTCGAAGAGCGGGCGATGGATTCCAACGATCTGGAAAAAGAACGCGGCATCACCATCCTGGCCAAATGCACCTCGGTGGAATGGCCGGCGCCGGATGGTACCGTGACGCACATCAACATCGTCGACACCCCCGGCCACGCCGATTTCGGCGGCGAGGTCGAACGCATCCTGTCGATGGTCGATGGCGTGATCCTGCTGGTCGACAGCTCCGAAGGCGCGATGCCGCAGACCAAATTCGTCACCGGCAAGGCGCTGGCGCTGGGGCTGCGCCCGATCGTGGTCGTCAACAAGATCGACCGCGCCGATGGCCGCGCGCAGGAAGTGCTGGACGAGGTGTTCGACCTGTTCGTCAGCCTGGAAGCCAATGACGACCAGCTCGATTTCCCGGTGCTCTATGCCTCGGGCCGCAACGGCTATGCCAGCGAAGACATGCACGCCCGCGACGGCGATCTCACCCCGCTGTTCCAGAAGATCGTCGATCACGTGCCCGCGCCCGCCGCCGATGTCGATGGCCCGTTCAAATTCCTGGTGACGCTGCTCGATCGCGACAATTTCCTGGGCCGCATCCTCACCGGCAAGGTGCAGAGCGGGACGGTCAAGGTCAATGCGCCGATTCACGCGCTCGATCGCGACGGCAAGGTGGTCGAGACGGGTCGCGCCTCCAAGATCATGGCGTTTCGCGGCCTGGAGCGCGTGCCGGTTGATGAAGCGCGCGCCGGCGACATCATCTCGATCGCCGGGCTGACCGATGCGACCGTGGCCAACACCATCTGCGACACCACCGTCTCCGAGCCGCTGCACGCCCAGCCGATCGATCCGCCGACGCTGTCGATGCGCTTTGCCGTTAACGACAGTCCGATGGCCGGCCGCGAGGGCACCAAGGTGACCAGCCGCATGATTCGCGACCGGCTGGAGCGCGAAGCCGAATCCAATGTCGCGATCAAGGTGACCGAATCGGCGGACAAGGACAGCTTCGAAGTGGCGGGTCGCGGCGAATTGCAGCTTGGCGTGCTGATCGAGACGATGCGGCGCGAAGGCTTCGAGTTGGGCATCAGCCGCCCGCGCGTGTTGTTCGACACCGATGAGGACGGCAAGCGCACCGAGCCGTATGAAACCGTGATGATCGATGTGGACGAGGAATATGCCGGCACTGTCGTCGAGAAGATGGCGATCCGCAAGGGCGAGATGACCGACATGCGCCCCAGCGGCGGCGGCAAGACCCGCGTCACTTTCAGCGCGCCCTCACGCGGGCTGATCGGCTATCACGGCGAATTCCTGTCAGACACGCGCGGCACCGGGATCATGAACCGGTTGTTCGAGAAATACGGCCCCCACAAAGGGACGATCGAGGGCCGCCCGGTGGGCGTGCTGATCTCCAACGGCACCGGCGAAGCGGTCGGCTATGCGCTCAACAGCCTGGAAGAGCGCGGCGTGCTGTTCGTGTCCCCGCAGGAAAAAGTCTACGAAGGCATGATCATCGGTGAAAATGCCAAGCCCGACGATCTCGAAGTCAATCCGATGAAGTCGAAGCAGCTGACCAACTTCCGCTCGACCGGCAAGGACGACGCGATTCGCTTGACGCCGCCGCGGGTGATGACGCTGGAACAGGCGATCGCTTATATCGATGACGACGAGATGGTCGAAGTGACGCCGAAATCGATTCGGCTGCGCAAGGCCTATCTCGACCCGAACGAGCGCAAGAAGCTGGGGCGCAAGAAGCAGGCTGCTTGAAAACTGCGCTTGCGTTGCGAGTCTGCGTCACCCGGAAACTCAACATCTTCGTGGCTCCTGGCTTGACTCGGGGTTAAGACGTTCTTCGGTCCCGGCTGCCACACGAGGCAGATGAAACGGCTCATTTTTAAGTTTTTTCGCGCATTATCTCGAGAAGCCCGGTCCCGGATCAAGTCCGGGACGACGCCGTGAGGTCACAGCAGCTTCCATAATTTGTTCATCTTAGGCATTTATAATCTGAACGATAGCTGCCAGCCTGCTTCTCACCGCGTTCAGACACGCACGCCTAAACCAGCTTCAACGCGGCAGACAGGCGATCCGGCACAGGGCCGATCTCCTCCGCCGCCAAGGAGCTGATCATGACGAATCCATTCAAGAAATCCGTTCTGGCCGCGGCGCTTGCTGCAACGGCACTGGCAGGTTCGGCTCCGGCCATGGCCGATGGCTACCATGGCGGGTATTATCATGGCGGCGGGGGCGCTGGAACGACGGTTGCGGCCGGCATCTTCGGCCTGGCGATCGGAGCGATCATCGCCTCCAGCGCGCATCACGACCATTACGATGATCGCGCCTATGCCAATGCCGGCTACTATTCCCCGCCCTATGTTCAGCAGAACTGGGCATGGCACGACGGCTACTACTGGGATCGCGACGGCAACCGCTACGGCCGCGATGGCCGCTTCTACGGCGGCGAATACCGGCGTTATGATCATTATTGGCATGACGATCATGGCTATCGAGGACCCGACGCGCACGGATACTACCCCGATCAGCGCCCTTATGAGGGTGGCCGCGGCTACTGACGCGCAAACGGCGCGTTTTGTTGGACATCTGCGGCATTGACTGAGACAAGGGCGCAGAATGACTTACCTGCCCCCGAATCCGCTTCGCCCCGCCGTCCAGCTACCTGCCTCCGTTTGGGAGGCGGCGTGGCGCGGCGTTCGTTTTCGCTGTCCGCGCTGCGGCGACGCCCATCTGTTCGCGCGTTTCCTGAAGCCGATGCCGTTTTGCCCCGCCTGCGCGCAGGACTGGAGCTATCAGCGCGCCGACGATTTCCCCGCCTATATCTCGATGATGGTCACCGGGCACTTGCTGGCGCCGCTGATCATCTGGCTGGAACTCAGCTTTGCACCGCCGGTGGGCGTGCTGGCCGGAATCATCGTGCCGCTGGCCATGACCATGATGCTGGGATTGCTGCAACCGGCCAAAGGCGCGGTTATTGCCATGCAATGGTGGTCAGGCATGAATGGCTTCGTGCGAGAGCGCCGCGGCGACAAATCGTTACAAAGCAACTCAGCTAAATAGCTGATTGTTCAGCATTGCGCAAGCCATAATCGGGCAGTGTAAGTCATCAGCAAAGGAGATGACCATGCTGCAGATTGTCAAGAAATCGATCCTTGCCGCCTCGCTGGTGGCGCTCACTATCGGCGGTGCGGTCACCGGTTCCGCACCAGCCCTGGCGCGTGACGGATACCACGGCGGCGGCGGCTACCATGGTGGTGGCTATTATCGCGGGGGCGGTGGCTATTATCGCGGCGGCTATGGCGGCTACGGCTGGGGCGCGGGCCTTGCCGGCCTGGCTGTCGGAGCAGCCATCGCATCGGATTATCCGTATTACCGTGGCGCTCCCTACCCCTACTACGGCGGCTATTACAACGCCCGCTACCCTTACCCGGTCTATGGCTATTATCCCGGGTGGCATCATCCCTACTACGGCTATTACCATGGCTGGCGCCGCTGACGCATCGATCGCCCGATAGGTAATCGGCGGACGGAAACAGCCCGGTGCTTGCCCGTCCGCGGTTATCCTGCGCGGTTTGCCACACTCGCCAACCGGATTGCGGCTCGCTATGGGCGGGCGGATGTATGTCTCCGACAGTCCGACCACCGCCGCGCAATTGCGCATTGCGCTGTTCAGCGGCAATTACAATTACACCCGCGACGGGGCCAACCAGGCGCTGAACCGGCTGGTTGGCTATCTGTTGAGCCAGGGCGCCGCCGTGCGCGTCTATTCGCCGGTGGTCGAAAAGCCTGCCTTTCAGCACACCGGCGATCTCGTCGGGGTGCCTTCGATCTCCCTCCCAGGGCGTTCCGACTTTCGCCTGCCGCTGCGCCTGGGCGCGCGGGCGCGGCGCGATCTGGCGGCGTTCGCACCCAATGTCGTGCATGTCTCATCGCCCGATCCGGCCGCGCATCGCGCGGTCAGCTGGGCCCGCGCGCGGCGCATCCCGGTGCTGTCATCGGTGCACACGCGGTTCGACACCTATCCGCGCTATTACAACATGGCCTGGATCGAGCCGGTTCTGACCGCCATGTTGCGCCGCTTCTACCGCCGGTGCAGCGCGCTCGTGGCGCCTAGCGAATCCTTCGCCCAGCTGCTGCGCGACCAGCGCATGAATTACGATATCTCGCTGTGGTCGCGCGGGGTGGATCGCACCATCTTCCACCCCGCTCGCCGCGATCTCGCCTGGCGCGCGGGGCTGGGTATCGCCGATGACGAGGTCGTGGTCGGTTTTATCGGGCGCCTGGTGATGGAAAAGGGCCTCGACGTCTTTGCCGATTCCATCGACGAACTGACCTCGCGCGGCATCGCGCACCGCGTCCTCATCGTCGGTGAAGGCCCCGCGCGCGACTGGTTCGAGGCGCGCCTGCCGCAAGCGATCTTCATCGGTTTTCAAGGCGGCGAGGATCTCGGCCGTGCGGTCGCCAGCATGGACGTGCTGTTCAACCCCTCGATCACCGAAACCTTCGGCAACGTCACGCTCGAAGCCATGGCCTCGCGCCTGCCGGTGGTCGCCGCCGAAGCCACCGGCAGCGAAAGCCTGGTCGACAATCATCACTCGGGCCGTCTGGTGCGCCCGGGCGCGGTCCATGCCTTCGCCGAAGCTTTGCGCAGCTACATCGCCGACTCCGAACTGCGCAGCCGTCACGGCGCTGCGGGCGAACTGCGGGCGCACGATTTTTCGTGGGACCGGATCAACCAGTCGGTAGCGGATACCTATCTGCGGCTGATCCGGCATAGCCAGCGGTCGCGACGAGGAACATAAGCTTGCCTTCTGCCCTAAAGGGGAGAGGGCTTTAGAAATTTCAGCTAATCTCTAAACTCTCGCCATGCCCGACCTCTTCCCCGACGGATTACCCAAGCCCGCCCCGGCAACGCCGCGCGAGGATGAGCCGCTCGCAGACCGCCTGCGCCCGACCGCGCTGGGCGAGATCATCGGGCAATCGCAACTGACCGGCCCCGAGGGCGCGATCGGGCGGATGGTGGCGGCGGGGCGTCTGTCGTCGATGATCCTGTGGGGACCGCCCGGCACCGGCAAGACCAGCATCGCGCGGTTGCTGGCCGATGCCGTGGGCATGCGTTTCGTGGCGATCAGCGCGGTGTTCTCAGGCGTGGCCGATCTGAAGAAAGCCTTTGCCGAAGCCGAGCTGGCAGCCAGGGCTGGGCAACGGACGCTGCTGTTCGTCGATGAGATCCACCGCTTCAACCGCGCGCAACAGGACGGTTTCCTGCCTTTCGTCGAACGCGGCACGGTGACGCTGGTGGGCGCGACCACCGAGAACCCCAGCTTTGCGCTGAATGCGGCGCTGCTCAGCCGAGCGCAGGTGTTGATCCTGCACCGGCTCGATGCGACGGCGCTGGACACCTTGCTGATGCGTGCGGAAGCGCTGGCCGGCCCGCTGCCGTTGACCGCCGAGGCGCGGGCGGCGCTGGTCGCCTCGGCCGATGGCGATGGCCGCTTCCTGCTTAACCAGGCCGAGACGCTGTATGCGGCCAACCTGCCCGAGCCGCTCGATCCGGCCGGATTGGGCCGGTTCCTGCAACGCCGCGTCGCGGTCTATGACAAGGACCGCGATGGCCATTACAATCTGATATCGGCGCTGCACAAGGCGTTGCGCGGCTCGGAGCCCCAGGCGGCGCTCTATTACATGGCACGGATGCTGACCGCGGGTGAAGAGCCGCTGTATGTGCTGCGGCGGCTGGTCCGGTTTGCCAGCGAGGATGTCGGGCTGGCCGATCCGCAGGCGCTGGTGCAATGCCTGGCGGCGCGGGATGCCTATGTTTTCCTCGGCAGCCCCGAGGGCGAGTTGGCGATCGTCCAGGCGTGCCTGTATCTGGCCACCGCCGCCAAATCGAATTCTGCTTATGTCGCACAGAAATCGGTGTGGAAGGCGGCGCGCGAGACCGGCTCGCTCAACCCGCCCGCGCATATCCTCAACGCGCCGACGAAACTGATGAAGGACATCGGTTATGGCGAGGGCTACGCTTACGATCACGACACCGAGAAAGGTTTTTCCGGCGCCGACTACTGGCCCGAGGAAATGACGCCGCAGACCTTCTACACACCGACCGATCGCGGCTTTGAACAGCGCATCGCCGAACGCATGGCATGGTGGGACGAGCTGCGCGGCAAGAACGGCGAATAACAATCGTGATGAACCGCGACCCGCTCCTCACCCCGGCAGGTATAAGCAGTTCGCTTCAAATCAGCCCTCCATCCAGGTGGGGAAGAAGGCTTCGTTGGCCGCGCGGAGTTTGGTCAGGGCGATGTTCAGAACGGTTTGGCCGCCGACTTGGCCGATGCGTTGGGCACCGTCAACGGTGACACCTGCCGGGGCGGTGACGAGGTAGCGGGATTGGTCTTCGCCGAAGGCGGATGCGGCGGTCAGTTCGACGTCCAGGGTGAAGCCCTTGTTGCCGGCCAGCGCCATTTCGGCGAGCGCGACGAGGAGGCCGCCGTCGCTGAGGTCGTGGACGGCGTTGACGGTGCCGTCGGCGATCAACCGGCGGATGAGTTCGCCGTTGCGGCGTTCGTGGTCCAGATCGACACCGGGCGGCGGACCTTCTTCGCGGCCGTGGAGTTCGCGGAGCCAGAGCGACTGGCCGAGGTGAATACCCATCCCGCCGATCAGCCAGATGGCATCATCGGCCAGTTTGAAGGCGATCGTGGCCATCTTGCTATAATCGAGCATCAGCCCCACGCCGCCGATCGCGGGGGTGGGCAGGATCGCCGAACCGCCGCCTGTCGCCTTGCTTTCGTTGTACAGGCTGACGTTGCCGCTCACGATCGGATAATCGAGCGCGCGGCAGGCGTCGCCCATGCCGGCGAGGCAGCCGATGATCTGGCCCATGATTTCCGGGCGCTGCGGATTGGCAAAATTGAGGCAATTGGTGATCGCAAGCGGCGTGGCGCCGACGGCGCAGATATTGCGCCAGGTTTCCGCGACTGCCTGCTTGCCGCCTTCGTAGGGATCGGCGAAGCAATAGCGCGGGCTGCAATCGGTGCTTATCGCCAGCGCCTTGGTGGTGCCGTGGACGCGCACCACTGCCGCGTCGCCGCCCGATTTCTGGAGCGTGTCGGCGCCGACCTGGCTGTCGTATTGCTCGTAGATCCAGCGGCGCGAGGCGAGATCGGGGCAGCCGATCAGGGTGAGCAGGTCGGCAGCGAGATCGGTCGATCCGGGCACATTGCTGAGCGGCGCGGGCTTGGCGGACGCAACATGCGGGCGGTCGTAAAGCGGGGCATCGTCGGCCAGCGGCGCGAGTTCGATATCGCACACCACCGCGCCGTCGAATTCGAGCACCATGTGCCCGGTATCGGTGACCTCGCCAATTACCGCGAAATCCAGCTCCCATTTGCGGAAGATCGCTTCGGCCATGGCTTCCTTGCCGGGCGCCAGCACGATCAGCATGCGTTCCTGGCTTTCGGACAGCATCATTTCATACGGCGTCATCGCGGTTTCGCGGCACGGCACCTTGTTCATGTCGAGGCGGATGCCGGCGCCGCCTTTCGAGGCCATTTCGACGCTGGAGGAAGTCAGCCCGGCGGCGCCCATGTCCTGGATGGCGACGATCGCATCGGTGGCCATAAGTTCGAGACAGGCCTCGATCAGCAGCTTTTCGGTAAAGGGATCGCCGACCTGCACGGTGGGGCGTTTTTCGTCGCTGTTTTCGTCGAAATCGGCGCTGGCCATGGTCGCGCCGTGGATGCCGTCGCGCCCGGTCTTCGAGCCGACATAGACGATCGAATTGCCAACGCCGGTGGCGGCGGAATAGAAGATCCTGTCCTGATCGGCGACGCCCACGGTCATCGCATTGACCAGGATATTGCCGTCATAGGCGCGGTGGAAATTGGTCTCGCCGCCCACGGTGGGCACGCCGACGCAATTGCCATAGCCGCCGATGCCCGCGACGACGCCTTGCACCAGATGCTTCATGCGCGGATGGTCGGGGCGGCCGAAGCGCAATGCATTGAGGTTGGCGACGGGCCGCGCGCCCATGGTGAAGACATCGCGCAGGATGCCGCCGACGCCGGTCGCTGCGCCTTGATAAGGTTCGATGTAGCTGGGGTGGTTATGGCTTTCCATCTTGAAGATCGCCGCTTGCGCTTTCCCGTCGGGACCTGGGCCGATGTCGATCACACCGGCGTTCTCGCCCGGCCCACAGATCACCCAGGGGGCCTCGGTCGGCAATTTTTTCAAGTGGATGCGGCTGGACTTATACGAGCAGTGCTCCGACCACATCACTGAGAATATGCCGAGTTCGAGCAGATTGGGTTCCCGCCCGTGCGCCGCCAGCACCCGCTGATATTCGTCCTCGGACAATCCATGGGCGGTGACGATTTCGGGCGTGATTTCTGACATGGGCGGCCTTTAGCGGTGACGGGATTGTGATGCTAGTCCCGCCCCCGTGCCTCCCGCCGGTCGTGGAGTGTTTCCGACTGACGTCGAGACGTGCCAGCCCGCGCAAGTTGAAGGACAGCCCGCCGACAAGCGCAGAACGGGCGGGATTGGGGGCGACCGGTTCATTCGACGCCCCTCCGGCTTGACCGCATCGGTGTCCCGCGCCATGGCGGCGCATGGCTGACATTGCTCCCGATATCGCCGCTATGAGCTTTGAAGACGCCTTGCGCGCGCTCGAGGATGTGGTCCGCAAGCTCGAAAGCGGTGACGTGCCGCTCGATGATTCGATCAATCTGTATGCGCGCGGCGAGGATCTGCGGCGGCATTGCCAGGCACGGCTCGACGCGGCCAGCGCGCGGATCGAGCGGATCGTCTCCGGGCCCGATGGCCAGCCGACCGGTACGCGCCCGCTCGATGGGCCGGGGGCCTGACCGTGGCAGCGATAGGCATCGTCGATCCCATCCTGGCCGATGGGCTGGCTCGAATTCAGCGGGAGGTCGATTCCGGGTTCGATGCGCTGCTGCCGGTGCATGGCGATGCGCGGGCACGGCTGATCGAGGCGATGCGCTATGCCACGATCGGCGGGGGCAAGCGGATTCGGCCGTTGCTGCTGGCGGCGACGGCCGAACTTTATGGCGTCGATCGGGGTGCGGCGGTTCGCGCGGGAATGGCGATCGAAGCGGTGCATTGCTACTCGCTGATCCACGACGATCTGCCGTGCATGGACGACGATCTGATGCGCCATGGCAAGCCGACCGTGCACCGCGCCTTCGATGAGGCAACCGCGGTGCTGGCGGGCGATGCGTTGCAATGTTTCGCTTTCGAGGTGCTGTCCGATCCGGCGGTGTTTACCGATCCGTTCGTGCGCGCCGAACTGGTTCATGCGCTGGCGACGGCTTCGGGGATGCATGGCATGGTCGGCGGGCAGATGATGGATATCGTCGCCGAGAGCGGCGGCTTCGACCTGCAGATGGTCACGCGGTTGCAGCAGCTGAAGACCGGCGGGTTGCTGGCGGCAGCGGTGGAAATGGGCGCGGTGCTGGGCCGGGTGCCGGTCGAGGGCCGCGCCCATCTGCGCGGATTTGCCCGCGACATCGGGCTTGCCTTCCAGATTGCCGACGATCTGCTCGACCATGAAGGCGACGAGGAAACCGCGGGCAAGGCACTGCGCAAGGACGCGACCGCGGGCAAGCAGACCTTCGTGTCGCTGCTCGGCGGAACCCGTGCGCGCGAGCAGGCGCGGATGTTGGTCGAACAGGCGATCGCGCATCTGCACCAGCACGGCAGCGAAGCCGATCTGCTGCGCGCGCTGGCGCGGTTCATCGTCGAGAGGGATCGCTGATGGTGCAGGACTCCGCCGGCCGATCCGGACGCATCGGCGTTTATCCCGGCACGTTCGACCCGGTCACGCTGGGCCACACCGACATCATCCGCCGCGGCGCGAGCCTGGTCGATCATCTGATCATCGGGGTGACGACCAATCCGTCAAAGAACCCGATGTTCTCGCCCGACGAGCGCATGGCGATGGTTCAGCGCGAAGTCGCCGGGCTGGGCATCGCCAATGTCTCGGTGACCGGGTTCAACGCGCTGCTGATGAAGTTCGCCGAGATGCAGGGCGCGACGATGATCGTGCGCGGGCTGCGCGCGGTGGCCGATTTCGAATATGAGTATCAGATGGCAGGGATGAACCAGCAGTTGAACGACCGGATCGAGACCGTGTTCCTGATGGCGGACGTGGGCCTGCAACCGATCGCATCGAAGCTGGTCAAGGAAATCGCGCTGTTCGGCGGCGAGATCGGGCCCTTTGTCAGCGCCGATGTGCGGATCGATGTACTCGCGCGGATCGAGGAAATCGGGCGGCTGGGCGATTATTGAAGCTGCATCGCTGGATAGTTCCGGTTTTAAGGCTTTCTCGCAGATCCCAAGCCTTCTCGCAGGTTCATTGCCACGACAGGATGAAGCTTCTATCGGGTGGCCGCCATTCGTGAAAGACTATCGATGAAAACCGCCTTCTTCGTTTCAATCGCCGGCAGCATCGGCCTGGCGTTGACCACGGCGCCGGCGCTGGCTCGCGCCGACCGCCTTCCGGTCAAGGCGCCCGACACGCTCAGCGCGCTGGTCGATCCGAACCCCAGCCACGACCCCGACAATGTGCTGTTCCTCGATCTGTCGACCGGTGGGCGGGTGACTATCCGGCTGATGCCGACCTGGGCGCCGGCACATGTCGAGCGGATCAAGACGCTGGTCCATCAAGGTTTTTACGATGGGCTGACTTTCCATCGCGTGATCGACGGATTCATGGCGCAGACCGGCGACCCGACCGGCACCGGCCAGGGCGGATCGAAACTGCCCGACTTGAAGGCCGAGTTCAATACGATCCCGCATGTCCGGGGTTCGGTATCGATGGCGCGCACCGACGCGCCTGATAGCGCCAACAGCCAGTTCTTTATCGTGTTTTACCCGCATTTCGCGCTGGACAAGAAATATACTAATTTCGGCCGGGTGATCGGCGGGATGGATAATGTCGATGCAATCGTCCGCGGCGAACCGCCCGAGCGGCCTTCGAAGATCGTGCAAGCTTCGATGGAGACCGATCACAAGGCAGCGCCGGCTGGAGTGGGCTTGCCGGGTGCGACGCCATCGATCTTGCCGGCGGCGCCGACCCCCGCAACGCCGTGATCCGGTTCTGCCCGGTCCTCCCCCGTTGGAGAGGATTGGCCGGGTCATGCTCTAGAGCTTTATGCGCTTCTGTCGAATCGCATAAAGCTCTAGTTCCTTTGTTTTCGCGTGATTTATCGCGAAAAACCGGTACCCACTTTTTCGCATCACGCTCTAGCGCCGCATGCGCGTAGACCTGTTTGATTTCGACTTGCCGCCCGAGCGCATCGCCTTGCGCCCGGCGCGACCGCGCGATTCGGCGCGGATGCTGGCGGTGAGCGGCGATGGGGCATTGGCCGATCACCACGTCGGCGATCTGCCGGGCTTGCTGCGCGCGGGCGATGTGCTGGTGTTCAACGACACCCGCGTGATCCCGGCGCAACTGGCAGGGCGTCGCGGGGACGCAAGGATCGGGGCGACGCTGCACAAGCGGGTGGACCTGCGCAGTTGGCAGGCGTTCATTCGCAATTCCAGGCGGCTGCATCCGGGCGATACGATCCAGTTTCCCGCCGATGTGTCGGCAATTGCCGGGGAGCGCCACGAAGATGGCAGCTGGACCCTGGCGTTCTGCGGCGAGGAACCGGTCGAACTGCTGCTGGAGCGCGCCGGCACCATGCCCCTGCCCCCTTATATGGCCGCCAGGCGCGGCGTCGATGAGGCCGACCGGGCCGATTACCAGACGATGTTCGCCGCGCAGGATGGCGCCGTGGCGGCGCCGACGGCGGCCTTGCACTTTACGCCGGAGTTAATGCAGGCGGTGGAAGCGGCCGGGATTGCAAGCGAAATGCTGACGCTCCATGTCGGCGCCGGCACCTTCCTGCCGATGAAGGCCGATGATACCGAGGCCCACGTCATGCACGCCGAATGGGGCCGCATCGAGCCGGAAACCGCGGCCCGCCTCAATACCGCCCGCGCCGCCGGCCGCCGCATCATCGCGGTGGGCACCACCTCGCTCCGCCTGCTGGAAAGCGCCGCGCGCGAAGACGGGATCATCGAAGCCTTCGCCGGAGACACCGCCATCTTCATCACCCCCGGTTACCATTTCCGCGCTATCGACGGGTTGATGACCAATTTTCACTTGCCGCGCTCGACGCTGTTCATGCTGGTGAGCGCGCTGATCGGGCTGGAGCGAATGCAGCTCGCTTATGCCCATGCGATCCGTGAG
>CAXTOI010000030.1:0-15422 GCA_964245645.1 uncultured Novosphingobium sp.
AGCGTGCTTCGGTAACCCCTCGCCTCCACCATCGCATCGCCGGCCGCTGCGGCCGCGACCATGCGGTCGACGTCGTCGAGATCGCGGAACGTGACGACGCCGGCAAGATCCTTGCCGGGTACCGGGATGATGAAGGGATCGGAGCCGGTAGCGATCAGCAACCGGTCATACGGCTCGACGCGGCCGGATGCGGTGATCACCGTCCGGGTAACCCGGTCGATCGTGGCGACGGGATCGCCGGCGATCAGGGCGATGCCATTATCGGCATACCATTCTTCGCCATTGATGATGATGTCCTCGAACGTCTTCTCGCCCGCCAGCACCGGGGACAACATGATCCGGTTGTAGTTGACCCGAGGTTCGGAACCGAAGATCGTGATGGCGAAGCGGTGAGGATCGCGAGCGAGGATTTCCTCGACCGCGCGGCAACCGGCCATGCCATTGCCGATCACGACGAGGCGGTCCCGGCTCTTGCCGGCAGCGCTGCGCTCCCCGATGCTTGCTGGCGCATTCACGTCCCGTCTCCTCCGGAAATGCCAATGCAAAAGGCCGCCTCGAACTGTTCCGAAAGGATCAGACCGGGCGGCATCTTTGCCACAAAATTGCTGCTTGCCGCAAGAAGCGCGAAGTTCACCCGTCATTGGGAGGCGCCATCCTGCTGCAATTCGTTTTACCTGATTTGCCCTGGTACCGACAAGGAGATTTTGCAGTGCAGCATGAATGAAGCCGGCCCCCAGCAGGACGAGCCGGCTTTTCCTTCAGATCCGGGCGCCTTGCAGGGCCGCACCCCAGGTGGTCCGCCAGCGGCGTTTCACCAGAGTAAGCCCCAGCAAAGCGACGAGCGCCAGGCCGGCGAAGATCAGAAATCCGATGGACGAGCTGCCGGTGGCCTTTTTGATCAAGCCGAGCGAATAGGCGAGATAGAAGCCGCCGAGACCGCCGCCGAAGCCGACCAGCCCGGTCATCACGCCGATTTCCTTGCGGAAGCGCTGCGGTACGAGCTGGAACACCGCGCCATTGCCGACCCCGAGCGTGCCCATCGCCACGACGAACAGCACCACCGCCAGTGGCAGGGTCGCCGGGCCAACGCTGATGATCGCCAGAAAGACGGCCGCGATGATATATACGAAGGTCAGGGTCTTGATCCCACCCAGCCGGTCGGCGAGCGCACCGCCCATCGGCCGGACCAGCGATCCGGTGAACACGCAAGCTGCGGTGCAGTAACCCGCGACGACCGGGGTGACCTTGAAGGTGTCGACGAAATAGGTCGGCAGCGAGGTAGACAGGCCGACGAAACCGCCGAAGGTGACGAAATAGAACAGCATGAACCACCAGGCATCGGCTTCCTTCAACACTGCGCCATAGGCGGAGAGAGGCTTGGGCGGGGGCTGGTCGGGGCTATCCTTGGCGGCCACCAGGTAAAACGTGAAAATGGCCAGCAGCGGGATGAGCGCCAGACCGAAGACATTGGTCCAGCCATACGCCTTGGCCAGCATGGCGGCGAACAAAGAGGCAAACACCGTGCCCGAGTTGCCCATGCCGGCAATGCCCATCGCCTTGCCCTGATGGTCGGCCGGATACCAGCGGCTGGCCAGCGGCAGCGCCACCGCAAAGCTTGCCCCGGCAAAGCCCAGCACCACGCCCAGCGCCAATGTGCCCTGGTAGCTGGTGATGCCGAAGCGCCAGGCGACGGTAAGCCCAGCGATCACGATGATCTGGCTGATCACTCCGGTCAGCTTGGGTCCGATGCGATCGACGAGCAGCCCGTTGACGATGCGCAGTATCGCGCCGGCCAGCGTCGGTATCGCGACCATCATGCCCTTCTGCGCCGGATCGAGCAGGAGCTGCTTGGAGATGACCGGAGCGAGCGGCCCCAGCATCACCCAGACCATGAACGACACGTCGAAATACAGGAATGCCGCGATCAGCGTGGATGGATTGCCCGCTTTCCAGAAGCTGGTTCCTGGCGGCAGGCCATCCATCCCGGCGGCATCCTTGGGCATGGCGAGGGTATTCATGAGCAATTCCCCTTGGCGATGATGAAACGAGTGGCTGGGTGGTTGACGCCGGCCGATTTGCCAGCATGGATACGCGTGAGTGCAGTTTGGCCGAGATGATCAGGAGCAACGGCGCGATGCGCGGGGCGGGCGAACTGGTGGTGGCAGCGGGCTTTGCCAGCGAGACGGGCCCGCGCGAAACCAACCAGGATTTCGGCGGAGTTTACCTCGGTTCGCCCAGCGAACGCGCGCGCCATGGCATCATCGCCGCGGTTGCCGATGGGGTCAGCGGCGGCAAGGCCGGGCGCATAGCGGCGGAGCTGGCGGTGCGCGCGCTGATCGAGGGGTTTTACCAGTTGCCCGAGACGCTCGGCCCTGGGCGGGCGTTGGCAGCCCCGCTTGACGCTTACAATCGCTGGCTTCACGCGCAGGGCCGTGGTCACGCGATGGCGAACAGCGCCACGACTTTTACCGGCCTTGCCCTGCGCGGCAGGCGCGCGCATCTCGTCCATGTCGGCGATAGCCGGGCATGGCGGCTTTCCAGCGGCAGGATGTCCTGCCTCACCACCGATCACGTCCGCCCGGAGCCCGATTTGCGCCATGTCCTGATCCGCGCGCTGGGGATCGAATCGGCGGTGCGACTGGATCATGCGACCATCGAACTGATGGAGCGCGACCGCCTGCTGCTGACGAGCGACGGTGTCCATGGCGTGCTCGGCGCCGCGCGGATCGCTGCCATTCTGAAGCGTCAGTCCTCTGCCGAGGCGACGGCCATCGAACTGGTGGAGGCGGCGCTGGATGCTGGCGGCCAGGACAATGCCACCGCGCTGGTACTGGATATCGTCCGGCTGCCGGCGCCCGATCATGACGGCATTCTCGCCGGCCTGTCGAGCCTGCCGGCTATCACCCCGCCCCGTCCCGGCCACAGCATCGACGGCTTTGTCGTCGAACGCATCTTGAGCGAGGGCCGTTATGCGGTGTTGGTGGTGGCAACCGACAGCGAGGATGCAAGCACGGTGGTGTTGAAATTTCCTCGGCCGGGCGCGGCGAGCGATCGTACCATGCGACTGGCTTTTGCCCGTGAGATGCTGATCGCCCAGCACATCACCAGCCCCTTCGTGCTGGCAGCGCATACCGTCAGGCCCGAGCGACAAAGCGCTCTTTATGCCGTCCTGCCGCTGTTGCAGGGCGAAACGATGGCGGCGCATGGCGAACGCCGACTGCCGGCGTTGCAGGCCGGGATCGAGCAGGCCATCCGCCTGACCCGCGCCGTGGCGGCGCTGCACCGGCTGGAAGTTGTCCATCGCGACATCAAGCCCGAGAATGTCATGCTTACCGATGACGGCGGGTTGCGGCTGATCGATCTGGGGGTCGCTCGCCTTCCCCGCGTCGAGGATTTCCATGGCGACGAGATTCCGGGGACCCCGGGGTTCATGGCGCCCGAGCAATTCGAGGGCAATGCCGGTGATGCGCTGACCGATCAGTTCGCGCTCGGCATCACCCTCTATCGCTGGTTCACCGGCAAAATGCCCTTCGGAGAACAGGAAGCCTTTCAGCGCCCGCGTTTCGGCGTTGCGCCCATGCTGGCCAGCCATCGGCCGGAGATCCCCAGCTGGCTCGACGACGCCATCCGCACGGCCATCCAGCCTGACCGCAATGCGCGCCATGGCGATGTTCTCGAGTTGCTGCATGTGCTGGAAGGCGGCGGCCCGCTCGACATTGCCCCGCGCCGAAAGCCTCCGCTGGTCGAACGCAATCCGGTGCTGGTGTGGCAGCTGGTCAGCGCGGGGCTCGGCATGGCCTTGCTGCTGTCGCTCCTCCGCCACTGATCCACACCTGTTCATCCTGCGACGTCACTCCGATCGGGGCCACGGTGCTCAGTGCCGAACAAGCACATAAAAAAACCGCCACGACAAACTCCGGGTGGGGAGAAGTCGGGCGGCGCCGTTGCCACACATTATTGCTGCTCAGCGGTTATATGCGATCGCCCATCATTGGGCGACGGTACATGCTAACATAAGCTTAAGCTATTCACCGGGTCACGGTAAAGATGTTTTTTGCAATGCGGCATATTTGCGGAAACATCACGGTCACTCGAACATCGCGAGATAATCCGCAAGATGGGACGGGTCGAAAACGCGCCCATCAAAAAATCCGTTCTGTTCCAAAGTGATGCTGCCCTGCTGGGCAGACACGCTGGTGCGCTGCCGCAGGCTGCCCTCCACCTTCGAACTGGCCCCGGGAAGCGGCTCGCCCGAACCGATGAGTGCGCTGCGGTAAACATCGGGGCGGAAGACTCTTGCCGCACGAGCGGCATTGCGAGGGTCGAACTTCATTCCGTCCCAACGAACCATCTGGGTATAAAGCCATTCAGCCTGACTGACCCAGGGGAAGTTGGCAGCCTCGCGATATTGGAACATGAAATCGGAATAACGCACCACCTCGCCATGCTGGCGCAGCAGAATGACATCCGAAATCGCCCGCAGGATCAGGTCTTCATGGCCATCCAGATACTGTGGCCGAGCAAGAATCCGCGCGTTTATCTGCCAGTTGGCCGGGTTCACGAAGTGGGCGGCAGCCCGAATCAATGCCCGGACCAGGGCCTCTACCGCGTCGCGACGTTGATCGATGACCGGCTCGCGCAATGCCAGCACTTTTTCCACTCCGCGCCGCCAGATCTGCGCCGTTGCCAGCACGATTTCGCCCGCACCCCGCTCCACGGCGACGCTGTTCCACGGTTCACCTACGCAAATCGCATCGACCTCGCCATCCTCCAGCGCATCGGCGCAAAAGGGAGGAGCGATTGTGGCGATCTCCACATCGCGATCCGGCCGGATACCGCATCCGGCAAGCCAATAGCGCAGCATGTAATTGTGACTGGAGTAACGGTGAACCACGCCGAAGCGCAGGCGCTTGCCTGCCGCCAGTCGCTCCCCGGCCACTTGCGCCAGCGCCGCGCCGGCGAGAAATGGATCGCCCAGCTTGCCGCTCGCCGCAACCCGCGCGGCCAGATCGGGTCGCATCGTGATGGCGTTGCCATTGAGACCAAGCACGAAAGGAACCGCCAGCGGCCGGGCCGGGCGGCCCCGCCCCAGCGTGGTGGCGATAGCCAGCGGCGCGACGAGATGAGCGGCATCGGTGTGGTTATACAGCAGACGATCGAGCACCGTTGCCCAGCTCATGTCGCGTACCAGTCTGAGCGACAATCCTTCGGCTTCAGCGAAGCCATGCTCATGCGCCAGGATCGGCAGGCAGGCATCGACCAGAGGCAGAAAGCCGATTCGGAGTTCCTGGGTGCTCATGCTCCCCCCATCAATTGGTGCGCAGTAACGACGGCATCGGCAATTTCGGCGATTCGACGCCCCTGGTTCATCGCGGTCCTGCGCAACTCGCCATAGGCCTGCGGCTCGCTGAAACTGCGGCTGGTCATCAGGATACGCTTGGCCTTGTCGATCGTCTCGCGTTCGGCCAGCGCGCTCCGCGCCTCGGCGAGATCGGTCTGCAGCCGGGCAAACGCATTGAAGCGTCGCACCGCCAGATCGAGCAACGGGCGGATGCGATGCGCCGATAGACCATCGACGACATAGGCCGATACGCCGGCATCGATGGACGCGGCTATCGCTTCGTCATCCGATTCATCCACGAAGATCGCGATCGGCCGAGACAGCGCGCGGCTAACGGCGAAATATTCCTCCAGCACGTCGCGAGAGGGATTGCCCAGATCCATGAACACGACATCGGGGCCGATTTCCTCGATTTTTGCCACCAATCCAAGCCGCTGCGTGACAATGAATATCTCGGAGTCTGGCAGGACAGCCAACCCTTCCTGAATCACCATCGCGCGACTTGCGCTTATGTCTATGATAACGATACGCATTTGTCTGGTGCAGTGCGATAAAGAGAATTGCTATCGAAGGCGTGCAGGTTACACCGGTTCGCGCCTATCCGGCGTCAGTAAACATCGCGCAGGTAGCGTTTTTCCTGCGCCATCTGGGCGACGTAGTCGGCCGCGTCGTCCGGCGTCAGGCCGCTGTGCCGGGCGACGATCTCGCGCAGGGCATTATCGACATCCCGGGCCATCCGTTTGGCATCGCCGCAGACATAGAAGCAGGCGCCTTCGTCCAGCCACCGCCACAGGTCCGCGCCTTGCTCGATCATGCGATGCTGAACATAGATCTTTTCCGCTTGGTCTCGCGAAAAGGCCAGGCTGAGCCGGTCGAGATGCTTGTCGTGCCGCCACGTCTCGATTTCATCACGGTAATAAAAGTCGCTTGCTTCGTGCTGCTCGCCGAAGAAAAGCCAGTTCGCGCCACTCGCGCCGCTCGCTTGCCGCTCGTGCAGGAAGCCCCGGAATGGCGCGATGCCGGTGCCTGGCCCCACCATAATGATCGGCCTGGACAGGTCGGCAGGGGGATGAAATCGGCTCGATGGCTGGAGGAATATGCCGATCGGCGCCGCATCCGCCCGATCGGCCAGAAAGGTGGAACTTACGCCCTTGCGCCGCCGGCCCAGGCAATCGTAACGCACTGCCGAAACGGTAAGCTGGACTTCGCCTGGCTGTGCCTTGGGGCTGGAAGCAATGGAATAAGAGCGCGGCTGCAACGGACGCAGGACGGACGAGAGCTCGTCGGTGCCAAGCTTGACGCCGGTTTCATGCAGCACGTCGGCGATCTGGCGCCCCCATAGCCAGCGGTCGAATTCGGGCTTGCGCGCAGGTTCCAGCAAAGGCACGAAAGCGGCGGCGGGGCAGCGCTCGGCGACCAGTTCGAGGAAATTAATCGTCAGTTTGGTGATGTCCCAATGGCGGGCCATCGCGGTGGCGATCGGCAAATCTCCCACATTCTTCACCGTGCCGATGGTGTCGCCCGACAAGTCCAGCAGTTCCAGAATCTCCACGACCAGCGCCGGGCAGTTCTCCGGCAGGATGCCGAGAGAGTCACCGGCCGCATAGTCGAAACCGGTGCCGGAAATGGCGAAGCCGAACTGGCGAACTTCCTTTTGCGCACCCTCGCCGCTCAGCAGCACGTTTGTGACCAAAGGCGCTTGCAGTGGCCTTTGTCGAGTGAATCCCGGGGGTGAAATCTGCACCTCGGCAGCGCCGCGGCCGTTTGCCGCCGCGGGCATAGCCGAGCTGCCCACGCGGGACTTTGGCGCAGTTTCGTCGAGCGCGACGATGACGCTTTCCAGCCAGGCCGATCCGGCTTCGTCATAGTCGGGCTCGCAGTCTACGCGCGGCGCGGTGCGAACCGCGCCCAAAGCCTCCAGCCGCGTATCCAGCTTGCGCCCGAATCCGCAGAATTGCCCATAGCTCGAGTCGCCCAGGCCCAGCACGGCGTAGCGCAGCCCTTCAAGCGACGGCGCCGTATCGGCTTTCAATGCATTCCAGAAGGTGCCGCCATTGTCCGGCGCATCGCCATCGCCGAACGTGCTGGCGATGAGCAGCGCCAGCCCGGCATCTTTCAGATCCGCAGGTTTTGCCTCCTCCATGGGCAAGAGGCGAGCCTTGTGAGCGGTGGCGGCAAGGCGCTTCCGGCACGTCTCGGCGAAACTTTCCGCGTTGCCGGTTTGCGATGCCCACAGGATCAGGACTTCATCAACGTCGTCTGCTGCCCCCGTTGCGGCAGCCGGGATGGAGGTTCTGGCGAACAGGCCCGCCAATAGGCCGTTGACATAGTTCTGGCGGGCTGGATCGAATGGCGCGCCTCGCGGCAGCACCGGAACTCCCTCCACCCGGCTTGCCTCGGGCAATCGCAGCGCCGCAGTGAAGCCATTGAGATAGGCCTGTTCCTGCGCCGAAAGGATGGGCGCTTCGCTGCCGCTCAGCCCCATGGCGCGCGCAAATGCGTCGATCGCGGCCAGCTGCACCGGGGCAAGACCGACATGATCCGGGCTGGACTGCGGCGTAGCCATGTTCCTTTCCACGACTTCGACAGGACCCGACACGCGGGCGAGCGCCACCGCGCAAAACTTGAACTCCGGTTGTTTCGAGACCGGATCTATAGCATCGCTGGTTACCGCGTTGATCGCCAGGTCATCCCCGAACACATCGTTCCAGTGAAAGGGCACGAAGCAGTTTCCCGGCCGAACCCGATCGGTGACGACCGCCGGCAATACCGCACGCCCGCGCCGCGAGCGGATTTCGACCTGATCCTTTTCGCCGATGCCAAGTTCCTGGGCATCCTCCGGGTGAATTTCCACGAAGGGGCCGGGATTGAGCTTGTTGAGAGTCGGCACTTTTCCCGTCTTGGTCAGCGTATGCCACTGGTGCTGGAGCCGCCCGGTATTGAGCACCAGCGGAAATTCCGCGCCGGGCATTTCGCCCGGATCGAGGTGCGGGCGGGGCAGGAAGAATGCCTTGCCGCTGGCCGTCGGAAAGGCGACGCGCGGTCGATCACCACTGGCATCAATCCGTTCGGCTTGGCTGACGCCATCATTGAGGTAGCGGATCGGATTGCGATCGTTTGCCGCATCGGGAGCGCAGGGCCATTGCAGCGGCGTTGCGCCCAGGCGCTCATGGCTGGCGCCGCGAATATCATAGCCGGTGGCGGGGTTCCAGAACTGACGGATCTCGTCGAACACGTCGCTCGCCGAGGCGTAGGTAAAGGCACCTGCAAAACCCATCTCGCAGGCCACCTGTGCGATGATCTGCCAATCGGCCATCGCCTCACCCGGCGGATCTAAGGCCTTCGGCATCAGCGTCAGATTGCGCTCCGAATTGATCATCACCCCCTCGGCTTCGGCCCACAGCGCGCCGGGCAGAAGAATATCGGCATGGCGGTTCGTCTCGGTATCGACGAACACGTCCTGCGTGATCACCAGCTCTGCCGCCTCGAGACCGGCGATGACCTTCGCGCGATTGGCCATGCTGGCGACCGGATTGGTACAGATAATCCAGCAGGCCTTGATTGTGCCCGCCGCCAGATGGTCGAACAACTGGACCGTGCACCCCAGTGCCTCCACTCGCAGGGTACCACGAGGTACGCCCCACCTGTCCTCGACGAAGGCACGGTCGCTCTCGCTTGCGGTGCTGCGCTGGCCAGGCAGCCCAGGACCCATATAGCCGACCTCGCGGCCGCCCATCGCGTTGGGTTGCCCGGTCAGCGAGAAAGGACCACTGCCCGGACGACAGATCGCCCCTGTCGCCAGATGCAGGTTGCAGACGGCGTTGGTATTCCATGTGCCGTGGGTGCTTTGGTTGAGGCCCATGGTCCAGCAGCTCATCCATTCGGGCGCATCGCCGATCCATTCGGCCGCCTTATGCAGATCGGCTTCAGCAATGCCGGTAATCCGGGACACCGTGGCCGGCGGGTAATCGGCAAGAAATTCGGACATCGCTGCCCAGCCTTCGGTGTGGGCGGCGATAAAGGCCGTGTCGCATTTGTCGGTAGCGACCAGCAGATGCAGCAGCCCGTTCATCAATGCGAGATCGGTGCCGGGCCGGATCTGCAGGAACAGGTCTGCCTTTTCCGCAGTTGCATTGCGGCGGGGGTCAATAACGATCAATTTGGCCCCGGCCTTTACCCGGTCCATCATCCGCAGGAATAGAATAGGATGGCAGTCGGCCATATTCGCGCCGATCACGAAAAACAGATCGGCCTTGTCGAAATCCTGATAGGATCCAGGCGGACCGTCGGCGCCCAGCGACAGCTTGTACCCGCTCGCTGTGCTGGCCATGCACAGCCGCGAGTTCGATTCGATGTTATTGGTGCCGATAAAGCCTTTGCAGAGCTTGTTCGCAAGGTACTGCGCCTCCAGCGACATCTGACCCGACACATAGAATGACACGGCGTCAGGTCCGTCGCGGTCGATAATGGTGCGCAGCCCTTGAGCCGCGCGCGTAATCGCCGACGCCATAGGGATCGCACCTTGCTCGCGACTGCCATTTATCCGGGCATAGGCCTTGTCGGCACGGTCACTTGCAGCCACCGGCTGTCCGCAGGAACTGCCCTTGGTGCACAGCCGGCCGAAATTGGTCGGATGGCTCTTGTCACCCGATACCTTGACGATCTTGTCGTTCTCGACTGTCAAAAGGATGCCGCAGCCGACGCCGCAATAGGGGCAAACACTTTTGACGGTCTTCTTCGTCATTGTTGGTTCGGTGGAGCCCAAAAAAATGCCGCCACCGACAAAGCCCGGACAAGGCTGATCGATGACGGCGTTGCCTATGCATAAGAGCCCTGGTGGGCCGTGATACCATCAGCCCCGCGCTGGACTGAAAGCCTGATGATTTGGAGCTATATTCTGCTGGAATCCGGCAGTCTGCGCAAGGCATTTTTGCAGTGCAGCACGACCTTACGATGCACCTGATCTCTCATAAGCTGCATTACAAGGTCACAACGACCACATTGCCCGCGACTATTCTGGCCCGAAAGACAGTCAAACCGCAATCCTTTCCGGCTTCAAGACCAGTCCGCAGATCGAACGTCTTGTCATGCAGCGGGCAGATAAGCATGTCCCCGCCAAGCAGCCCATCGGCAAGCGGACCTTTTTTGTGCGGGCAGGCAGCTTGTGTCGCGAAAACCTCGCCTGCCTGATTATGGAAAATCGCGATCCTGGTGCCTGCGACGAGGAAATTTCGGCCTTCACCACGCGGGATCTGATCGAGCGCGCAGATGCGATGATCGGCGGTCACCTCACGCCTCCTCGCACATGGGCACTATCGACGCAAACTGGTTGGCGGTCTTGGGGGCCGTTGCTTCCTTCCAAGGATCGTATGTCGCATCGACCGAAGCTTGCATGCTGGCGTCTAGCGCTTGCGCAATCCCAGCCTCGTCATCGACCACAATCGAGCGGATGACATCGATGCCGATGCGCGGCACGAAATCATACGTACGCTCCTTCCATTTGGCGTTCTCACGGTAATATTGCATGAAGCGCCCGCTTAGCTTGATCGTCTCGTCATGACCTTCCGTCACGCATAACAAGTCGCCCTTGCGGATATGCGCGCCTGCTGCGCCACCGACATAGATCTCCCAGCGATCATCGCCGATCGCGACTGCCCCGACATCCTTGACCAGTGCCTCGGAGCAGTTGCGGGGACATCCTGCGGTCGCGAGCTTGAGCTTTGCCGGACTATCCAGGCCGCGAAACCGCTTCTCGATCTTGCCGGCGAGACTCATGGAATCGCCCAGGCCGAACCGGCAATAGTCTGAGCCGATGCAGCTCTTGCAGGTGCGATAGGACTTCCCCCAGGCCGAGCCGGCCGGCATGTCCAGCTCGCTCCAGACAGCGGGAAGATCGTCCTTGGCAATGCCGACAAGGTCGATGCGCTGCCCGCCCGTTACCTTGACGAGCGGCACATTGTATTTGACCGCCACCGATGCAATGCGCATCAATTCGTCAGGGGTGCAGACGCCGCCGGGCATCTCGGGGATGACTGAAAACGTGCCGTCTTTCTGGATGTTGCCGTGAACGCGATCATTGATGAAGCGCGCGTCGCGCTCGTCCTCGTATTCGCCCGCCCAGACTGTGGAAAGTAGCGACGCCAAGGCCGGCTTTGCGACCGGATCCTCGAAGCCTCCGCCCAATTCGCGGAAGACGGAGGATACCGATTTCAGCCCCTGCGATTTCACTGCAGCTACCAGCTCGGGCTTTTTGAGCGGGATCGTTGGCACATAATAGTGGATGGAGGGATCCACCTCGGCGGCCCCGCCGCAGTAGAAATCGACGACATCGGCGATCAACGACTTGCACGCACCGCATCCCATGCCGCCGCGCGTCGCCTTCATGACCGCCGATGCGGTGCGCAGGCCCGATGCCACGCAGCCGCCGATGGCGCCTTTGGTGACACCGTTGCAATTGCAGACCTGTTGCTCGTCGGGCATGTCGTCCAGCGTCTGCTTCTGATCGGGCGCACCCAGATCAAACAGCATCGAAAGGCGCTCATCCGGCAACGGGGCATCCTGCTCGAAGGCCTGCATCAGAAAGGCAGCCTTGGAGATATCTCCCATCAGGATAGCGCCGACCAGGCGGTTGTCGCGCATGATCAGCTTCTTGTAGGTTCCCCGCCGCGGCTCCACGAATTGCACCAGCTCGTCGTCGGGTTCCTCCGTGTCGGTCAGCCCCATCGATGCCAGCTCGACCCCCATCACCTTGAGCTTGGTCGCCAGCTTCGAGCCGAAATAGAACGCCTTGGTGTTCTGGCCGGTGATCTGGTCGGCGAACACCTTGGCTTGCTCCCACAGCGGCGCGACGAGACCGTAAACCTGACCGCGATGCTGGGCACATTCGCCGACGACAAAGACATTGCGATCGTCCACCGAACGCATGTCGTTGCCGACCACGATCGCCCGCTCGACGGTCAGGCCCGCGCTAAGCCCGATTTCACTGTTCGGCCGAATCCCTGCGGAAACGACGATCATGTCGCCGGCCAGGCTTGTTCCATCCTTGAAGCCGAGCCCCGTCACTGTGCCTGCAGCGTCGAGCAGGACCTCGCTGGTCGCCTTTTCCAGATGCACCTGGATGCCCATTGCCTCCATCGCGCTGCGCAGCATGTCGCCACCCGTGGCGTCGAGCTGTGCGCCCATCAACCATTTGGCGAGGTGAACGACATGCACTTCGCAGCCGTGGTTGATCAGCCCCCTGGCGGCCTCCAGCCCCAGCAAGCCACCACCGATCACAATCGCGCGTTTGGCCTCGCCTGCTGCTGCGATGATCCCGTTGCAGTCATCGATCGACCGGAAACCGAAGATGCCCCGGCGGATCTGCTTCCCATCGCGCAGTCCCTCGATCGGCGGCATGAAGGCCCGACTGCCCGTCGCAATCAGCAGCTTGTCGTAATGCTCTTGCGTTCCCTTGTCCGAGGTAACCACTCGTGCGGCACGATCGATGGAAACGACACGTTCCCCTGCATGCAATGTGATCGCATTCTCGCGATACCAATCGAGCGGATTCATGAAAATTTCTGCCGGGTCCTGGATACCGCACAGAACATTGGACAGCAGAATACGGTTATAGTTTCCATAAGGCTCGTCGCCGAACATCACGATGTCGAACATGTCGGCACCGCCGCGCGTCAGCACCTCTTCGATAGCGCGAGCGCCCGCCATTCCGTTTCCGACAACTACCAGCTTCTGTTTAAGCATCGCGACGGCTCCTCGTTGTCAAATCTCGACAATCCCGAAATCGATTACCGCTGTGCCGGAACAGCCAGCCGGCGCGGATATCGTGATTTCGATCAGGCTGTCGGGTGCGATATCCTCAACGACCGCGAGAGGAACGTGCACCGCCGATTTTGCTCCGACCGGGAACAGGCGCACCGCCGTCCCATCGATCGTCAATGCCAGGACGATCAACTCCTCACTCGAATTGCCACCGCGCAGATAGACCGGCTGGGCGTGCGCATCAAAAGCAACTTTGCAGTTTGCGCCAACGGCAATGGAGCGGTCGTAACCACTTCCCGCGAATGAATAAGCGCCTTGGATGAACTTGGGCTTCGCTTCACTCATTTTCGATCTCCTGCAATAAGGCATGCAATTGTCGAGCGCCAGCCGGTATGCCGCCGATCAGCCGACCTCGCAGGTTCGCAACGGGGTCGACAAGTTGGTATGATGCAATCGCCTGACGACGTTGGGCGGCAGGGCAAAAGCCCAGTTCGCTCGACGCTGCGCTGCATCTGCACATTGATGGATCTGGTCGAGGGCCGTCACGCCAGTGAGGCGGTTCAGCGGGTTCGCACGCCGTTGCGCGATGTGCACAGGATCGACGATTCGGTTGTTCTTCGCAAGTGCAAATGTAGCGCTTGCAGGACATCGCCGTTTGGCGGCGATCAGGTGACCGCTACCGCAAGGGTGCAGTCAAAGCCAATCGACCGATCGGCAGGCGGGCGGCAAGGTGGCGGCATGAGCCGCCGACCCTATTAAAATTATACTATTTCAGATGCTGAGATTTACACCCGAAGTAATCCGGCTGTGGTGATGATATTTTGCCGCCGATTCTTCGCCAGCGCGTGAACCGCATGCGCGGCTTCCGGCAGTGAACCAGCACGCGCGCGCCGTTGCCTAACGTATCGCCCAGGCCGGGGCCGCGACCCGCGTTGTCATAAACATGATGGGTCGATGGACCCAGATTGAGCCGATCGGGGCGGTTGCCCCAGTTGAGCCAAATCACCGGGATCTGGCAGGAACGCATGATCGGCAACATCCGCTGGATGGGTGCGATCGCCGCACGTGCCGGTGTCACGTCAACGCCGATCGTTCCCAGCCACCCTTCGGCATGGCAAAAATCGTTCTGCATATCGATAACGACGAATGCGGTTCTGGCCACGTCCAGCCGGATATCGCAACATCAGCGCATCGCCCTGTTTGATTGGATGAGACTTGCCTGCACATCGGGCGATCCCTTCTCCGAACAAGACGTAAAAAAATTCATGGGCGCGGTCAGCAACCTGACGAACAAGGCCGGAGCCAGCAACCGCTTCATCGATGCCTTCTCGATCGCCTCCGACGCCGATGGGCGCGGCGTCGTCACTCAGGAGTACGTGCCGCCCCGCCTGGTCATTGGCACGGTCCGCTACAGCTTTTTGAGACCAGGGGCGGGGAGGAGTTTTCTTCGCTGCCATCTTGCGGTCGTGCTTATCGGCAGGATGCTCCAAGCGGACGTCGGTTCATTCAATCCGCTTGTGGCGTCTACCGGCTTGCGAGGAAGAATGTGTTGCCGTCCGGGTCCTTGAAGTAGACGTGCGGAAACGGCTTCGTCTCTGGAGGGCCGAGGAACTCGACGCCTCGCGTGAGGAGCTTCTCGTAGGCGTACTGCACGTCGTCGCATCCGAACGAGCCGTTGAAGAACGTGCCCACGCGGTCCTCGTGTCCTTCGGGGGTCAACAGCAACAGGCCGGTTTGTGCGCCGGGGATGGTCAGTTCGATCCAGCGCTTCTCGCCGACGAGGCGGTCGGTGGCAATGATGCAGCCCATTGCCTCGGTCCAGAAGGTCAGCGCCTGCTCCTGATCACGCGTCGGGATGCCAACATAGTTGATCCGCCTGAGCATCGACGTCTCTCCGCGACTGCCGCGCTCCAGCCGTTGCGCCGCCATCATTATACGCTATCGCTATAGCAGTGCACGACAAACAATATACGGTGGACGCGTATGTGATCGACGCGCTCATGAGGGATCTGGTCGGCCACGACCACCGAGCGTCGGCTTTCCTGGTTTACCTGGTTTTGGCGACCTGTGACGAGGGCGCGCCGCGTATGAGCCATGCTCAGCTTGCGGAACGGACGGGCCTATCCAAGCGTGGCGTGCAGGAGGCCGTGCTCCATCTTGTCGAGCGTCACCTGTTACGCGTGACGAAGCACGGCGCGACCGACGTTCCGCGGTATGAGACGCTGACACCTTGGCGCCGACCTGTCCTGCAGGCGCCGACACCTTGATCTAGGGAACCTCTGATCAAGTCGGAGCTTCACCAAGATAACACCCCCGTCGGCCC
>CAXTOI010000031.1:0-790 GCA_964245645.1 uncultured Novosphingobium sp.
CCGAGAACCGCCAGAAGCCGTCCTCATGGGTCAGGGTCATCGAGATCTGGTATAAGTTTGACGATCAACGAGATGACGTTCCTGGTTGCGGTGGTTATGAATGCTGCCGTGAAGGCGAACTTTTGTGGCGCTTTTATCTGCCGGAACCGCAACATTGCCCGCTCTCGTGGTCGGAACGGCTAGTGGCTGTTCTCGACCGGGTTGTTGGCCCAGCGTCCAATCTCCTGCTTGTCGGCGTTTCCGAGTTCCTTCATCGCCGCCTTGTAGGAGCGCAAACCGTCGGTGGTGATCGCCTCTGGTACGATGGCACATTTGGTAACTTTGCGCGGCCGCAAGCGCCCCGTCCATTTGTCTGGAAGGCCCAATAAGTCTTGGTTCAAGCCGCTTTCCATACCGGCGCGCGCTTTTCTGCGAATGCTGCGGCGCCTTCGCGTGCATCGTCGGACTCGAATATCGGAGCAAGGATTTCTTCCTGTCGGCGCCACATTTCCGCCTCATCCCACAAACGAGACTCGCTGATGACCCGCTTCGATGCTTGAACGGCGAGCGGTCCGTTAGCTGCGATTTCGCCGGCAAGTGCGAGAGCTTCGTCAAGCGCCGGTCCATCGCTTAGCCGGTTGACGAGACCGAGATCGTATGCGCGCACGGCGGGCAGGAATGCCCCCGTCAACGCAAGCTCCATGGCAATGCGGTACGGTATCTGGCGTGGGAGGCGCATCAATCCGCCGGCGCGGGCGGGCCGCCCCCGCGGGCCTTGCGGGGGACCGCACGTGGGCGCCCGCGCCGCCCC
>CAXTOI010000031.1:800-15253 GCA_964245645.1 uncultured Novosphingobium sp.
AGATCGCAGGCGAGCGCTATTTCCATGCCGCCCGCCAGCGCATAACCATCCACAGCCGCGATCAACGGTTTTCCCGGCGGAGCCATCGTCAGTCCTGCGAAACCCCGACTTGGGATCGATGGCCGCTCACCGCGCAGGAAGCCCTTCAGATCCATTCCCGCGCAGAATGACCCGCCAGCGCCCGTGATGATGGCGACCGCAAGCGCTTTATCCGCGGTGAACCGATCGATGGCCTGCGCGACGCCCGTTGCAACCGCTTGCGTGATGGCGTTGCGCGCCTGCGGCCGGTTCAAGGTGATGATCAGAACCGGACCTTGTACGATCGTCAATACGGGGATATCGGCGGATTCAGACATGACGAAACTTTCGCATACAGGAGAGATCGAGCAAAGCCTGGTTTCTAGATCCGCTCGATGATCATCGCGGGGGCCATCCCGCCGAACGCGCATTGGGTAATAAGCGCGTAACGGCCACCCGTCCGTTCCAGTTCGTCGAGCGCTGTTCCGATCAACATCGTGCCGGTAGCGCCGATCGGATGCCCCACCGCGATGGCGCCGCCATTGATGTTTATCTTCGCGCGGTCGATGTCGAGATCGCGGATGAATTTTTCGACGACGACGGCGAACGCCTCGTTGACTTCCCACACATCGATGTCTTCCACGCCCAGCCCGGCGCGTTCCAACGCCTTGCGCGCGGCGGATACCGGTGCGTTAAGGATCAGCGTGGGGCAATCCCCGACATTGACTGCGGTTATCACGCGCGCACGCGCGGTCCAGCCGTTCTCCTCCAGCGCAGCAGCCGAGGCTACCAGCACCGCGGCTGCACCATCCACGACGCCGGATGAAACGCCCGCGTGATGCACCGCTGACCATTTAAGGGCCGGGTACTTCCGCTCAATCATCTGGCGCATGGTCGTGCCATCCGGCGCCGCCACGACATTTTCCATGACGGCGAAGGCAGGTTTGAGGGCAGCCAGGCCCGCAAGCGTAGTTCCGGGCCGGGGGTGTTCGTCACGATCCAGCGCTACCGAGCCGTCATGGTTGAAAACCGGAACTATGCTGCGATCGAAGCGACCTTCCGCTAGCGCCACGGCCGTACGCCGCTGGCTCTCCAGACCGAACGCGTCCAGTTCAGCCCTGCTGATTCCCTCCATGGCGGCAATCGCATCCGCTGCCACGCCGACGTGCGAAATCGGATGTTCCTCATAGAGCTGGTGGTTACCTCGCGCGCGGCCAAGCGTTGCGTATGGCGTCCCCTGCTCCCACTGGTCAGCCTCGGCATGGTGACTCATCATTTCCGTGCCGCCTGCGACAATGATGTCTTCGAATCCGGCCCTGACCTGCCCCGCCGCCAGCGCGACGCTGGTGATGCCGCCGCCACAATAGCGATCGAGCGTCACACCCGACGCCTTGACGTCGTATCCGGCTTGAAGCGCGGAAAGCCGGCCGAGGTCGCCCGCCTGTTTGCCACGCTGATGGCTGGTCGACCAGATGATGTCGTCAACCCGCGCCGTATCGAGGCGATTGCGATCGCGCAGCGCGCACAGCACGGTAGCGCCAAGATGCTGCGGGTGCAGATGGGCAAGCGCACCCTTGCCGATGCGGCCGATGCCGCGCGGCGTGCGGACGGTATCGACGATGTAGGCCTGGGGCATGAGCGGGTTCCTTTAGAGCATCACGCCAAAAAGTGGGCACCGGTTTTGGCAAATAGCGATGCGGCAACAAAAACTTAGAGCGGGCAGCGCGATTGAATATCGCGCTGCCCGCTCTAACGGGGAGACATGCGGATTGCGCCGTCGATCCGAATATTCTGGCCGTTCATATAGGTGTTCCGAACGAGTTCCAGCGCGAGGGAGGCGAACTCCTCGGGCTTGCCAAGCCGCTTGGGGAACGGCACCGAGGCGCTGAGTGCGTCGAAAACCGGCTGCGGAAGCTTGCCCAGCAGCGGCGTGCCGAAGATACCGGGCATGATGGAATTCACCCGGACGCCCAGATCCATGAGGTCGCGGGCCATAGGCAGCACAAGCCCGTTAACGCCGGCCTTGCAGGCGCCATAGGCGACTTGACCGATCTGAGCATCCTGCGCGGCGATCGAGGCCGTAAGCGTGATGCAGCCGCGCTCGCCATCCGCAAGTGGATCGAGGCTCGCTATACCCAAGGCCGAGAGCGAGGCCAGCCGATAGCTGGCGACCAGAATGCCCTGAGCCGCGTACTCGAAATCCTCCGTCGGCAAGCGGGTGAACTCGCCTGTCGCCTTGTTCCGGCTTATCGTCCTGCCTTTACGCTGCGCCATGGCGCAGTGAACCAACACGCGCTCCTGACCATGGCCGGACCGGGCCTTGCGCAATCCCGAGATCACGGATTCTTCGCTCATGATATCGACATGGCAGAACAGGCCGCCGATCTCTTCCGCGACTTTCTGGCCGAGATCGGCGTCGATATCGAAGATCGCGACACGCACACCACCTTGCGCGAGCGCCCTGGCCGTAGCCTGCCCCAGACCGGATGCGCCGCCCGTCACGACGGCGGCCAAATTGTTGTCGATCAGCATGTATCCTCGCTCACTTCCACGGTAAGTCTCCTTGACGGCGCGTACCGCGGTCGGTGGCACCATTGCAGGTGGCGACCAGTCGTCGCACACCCGGCGCGTCCGCCATCGCGCGTGGGAGCAGAGCGCGAGGGCGCAAAATCCAGCCGCCGTGGAGAGCCATAGCGTTCCTGCGCGCCCCGTGCAATAATATATGTGATCGTTCGTTCATTAAGGGTAAGTCAGTTCGAGGGCAGCTAATCGGCAAGGCTAAACGTTCTTGGCGATGCTCGATCGCCTTGCTCCTAGCAGTCTCATCGTTCGCGAAGCTATATGAATGAAGAGTCATTGACACGCTTTTCAATTGCTGCTTGATGAGCATTTGCAAGAACGATGACCGCAACGTGTTTCTGAGAATTCGTTGGCGATTGCCCGTTAAATTTGGCCATTCAGGCCAACAATCTCAGGATGGACGGATGTAAGTTAGGGCCTGCGCCCGTTGGTCCAAAACGAGAGGCGATTAATGCGCAGGCGTTCAGCCGATTACGTGATCGTGGGAGCTGGCGCTGCCGGCTGCGTCCTGGCTAACCGCCTTAGCGAGGATCCGTCGGTCAGCGTGCTGCTGATCGAGGCGGGGGGCAGCGATCGCCACCCGCTCTTTCATGTACCTAAAGGCGTGCCGCTGCTTATGGGACGGGCTAAAAACCTATGGGCGTATGGGGTGGCCGTCATGCCGGCCGCGGCGGAAGCGTCGGAGTTCTGGCTACGTGGCAAAGTGCTTGGCGGGTCAACGTCGATCAATGGGTTGATGTATGTGCGCGGACGCGCTGCCGACTTCGATGGCCTGGCGGATCGGGCGGGGTCAGACTGGAACTGGGAGCATTTCGCCAAGGCGTATGCGGCGCTGGAATCTCATGAATTGGGTGCCGGCCCGGATCGAGGGGGCTCGGGTCCCTTGCGCATCAGCTTACCCGGGCCGGACATCGTGAGACCGTGGCACGAAACCGTGATCGCTGCGGGTGAAGAAATGGGGTTGGCCCGGGTCGAGGACACGAACCAGTCGGAAGATGCCGAGATCATCGGTCTTAGTGCGCGAACATCCTACCACGGCCGCCGCCAGAGCGCCGCCGTCGCCTTCCTGCGGCCGGTGCGGCGTCGGCCCAACCTTACCATCATCACCGGCGCCGTCGTTGACAAGGTGATCTTCGAGGGTCGGTGCGCCACCGGGGTCTCGTTCGAACGACGCGGGAGCCGGTTGACCGCGCACGCGAACCGCGAAGTCATTCTTGCTGCCGGGGCGATGGCTTCGCCCGGTATTCTGGAGCGATCAGGTATCGGCGATCCCGATCGGCTGACACCCTTGGGCATTCCGGTGCTGCATGCCAATCGCGCGGTAGGTGAGAACCTGCTCGAGCATCGCGGGCTCATGATGCAGTGGCGACTGACCAGCCATCGCTATTCAGCCAATCGCCAGCATCATGGATTGAGATTGCTGGGCGCAATCGCGCGGTATGTGTTTACCGGGAAAGGCGTGTTGTCTGCCGCCACTTTCGACGTCGGCGCGTGGTTGAAGAGCAGGCCCGGCGCGAACCGAACGGATACGCAATTCCTGCTGGCACCGCACAGCCTGGACTTCACGCGCATGGGCGCAACGACGGAGCGCTTTCCGGGAATGTCCATATGCACATACCAACTCCGCCCATCCTCGGCCGGAAGCGTGCATATCAACTCGACCGATCCCGCGGTGCTTCCCAAAACCTCCATCCGCTACGGCGAAGCGGCCGAAGATCGCGCCGCCATGATTGCCGGGGTACGATCGCTTCGCCGCCTCGCCGCGCAAAAGTCGTTGCGCGACGTCATCGTCGAAGAGACGCGACCCGGCTCGGCGTACGAAACGGACGATGACATTTTGCGGGCTTATGACGAGTTCGGCACCTGCGGATACCACGCCGTCGGTTCGTGCCGGATGGGCACCGATCCTGAATCCGTGGTCGATCCACAGCTGCATGTGCGCGGTGTCGATGGTCTTCGGGTGGTCGACACATCGATCATGCCGGTCATACCTGCCGGTAACACGCAGGGCCCGATCATGGCCGCAGCGTGGCTTGCGGCCGACATCATCGCCAAGACCTATGGCTTTGAGGATGGCAAAGAGCCGATCGCGGCGGGGCGGGAGCGAATGCGTTCCGAACACCAGCCATGATCGACCAATCAGTGACAGCAAGAAGGATCACGGGGCCATCCGGCGCGGTGGGACCTGAGTCGGGAAAACAGAGGAAGTTACATGGATAGCGCAGTGCAAACCGTTCCTCACCACGTGCCGGATCACGTGCCTCCGGAACTCATCAAGCCTTTTAACCTGTTCGCGGACGAAATCATGACGCAGGCGCCGTTCGAGGCGATGGACGACCTGCGCCAATTTGGCAGAGTGATATGGAATTCGGCTAACCCGGTATTTCCTGGCAGCTGGGTTTTGACCCAGGCTGACGACCTGCGTTATGTGCTCAGCAATCCACAATTGTTTTCCAGTCAAGGCGTGGCAGGCTTCACCACGCTGGAAGGAGAAGACCTTAAACTGATCCCGCTGGAGCTCGATCCACCGCAGCACACCCGGTTTCGCAAGCTGCTAAATCCGCTGTTGTCGCCGCAAGCCATGTCGAAGGCTGCTCCGGCTATTGCCGAGCGATGCGTCACCTTGATCGAAAATGTGCAGGAACAGGGCGAATGCGATTTCGTCCGCGACTTCGCCATGCCGTTTCCGGTCAGCATCTTCATGCAGCTGATGGGTCTGCCGGAAGAGGATCAGGCAAAGCTGCTGGCATGGAACATCGCCTTGATCCATACCGGCGAGAGACCCGCGGGCAGCATGTCGGTGCGCGATGCCGCGATCGACGCGGGGCGCTACCTGGAGGATCTTGCCGACAAGCGACGGGCCGCGCCCGCCGATGACATCGTCAGTTTTGTCGTGTCGGCCGAGATCGATGGTCAGCCTCTCTCACGCACCGAGGTCAAGGGCATTCTATATCTGCTGTTTCTGGCCGGTCTGGACACGGTTACCGCGACACTAAGCTGGTTCTTCTATCATTTGGCAGCCAATCCTGACCAACAGCAGCAACTCCGCGATACGCCGGCGCTGATTCCCCGAGCAATCGATGAGTTGCTCAGGCGTTATTCGATCGTGGTGTCGCATCGCCAGTGTCAGCAGGATGTGGACGTGGCTGGTGTTCACATGAAAGCGGGGGACTGGATCAGCATTATCGACTCGCTGGGCAGCACCGATCCCCAGGAAAATGCGAAAGCGCTGGATGTAGATTTCAATCGCAAGGGCATTCGCCACTTTGCCTTCTCGTTCGGGCCACATTTCTGCATGGGCGCGCATCTCGCACGGCGCGAGTTGGACATTGCCTTACGAGAGTGGCTGATGCGCGTGCCGCCGTGGCGGCTTAAGCCGGACGCGACGCAGCAGGCGCATGGCGGGCACACCTTCGGCTTCGATCGGCTCGAACTTGAGTGGGATGCCTGATTAGCGGGCTGTTATATCAAGGTGTTAGGGTGTGTTGACATTTGGCTCAGGCCGTTGGCGAAAATGCCGGCATGAGGCGAATGTCAACACACCCTAGTCGAGCTGGACGATAACCGTTTTTGTCTCGGTGAAGGCGTCGAGAGACTGACGACCAAGTTCTCGGCCGATCCCGGATTGCTTGTAGCCGCCGAACGGCGCGATCAGATCGACATGGAGATAGGTGTTGATCCAGACCGTTCCGGCTTTGAGCCGACCTGCGACGCGATGTGCTCGGCTTAGATCCCGCGTCCAAACGCCTGCTGCCAAACCGAAGTCGGTATCGTTGGCAATCTGCAGCACTTCGTTTTCATCCTCGAACGGGATTAACGTTGTCACCGGGCCGAATATCTCGTCTCGCGCAACGCGCATGTCGTTTCGGACATCGGCGAGAATCGTCGGTTGAACGTAGAAGCCCGGGCGTTCGATCATGGCACCGCCCGCCGACAGGCGTGCGCCTTCCTTGGATGCAATCTCGAAGTAGGAGGCAACGCGGTCTCGCTGGCGCGCTGAGACCAGCGGGCCGTAAGTGGTGCCAAGATCAAACGGATCGCCGGGGACGAACTGCGCCAGTTGTGCCGCCAGCTTTTCGGCAAAAGCGTCGTGTACGCTGCGGTGGACGAGAACACGCGAGGCGGCCACGCACATCTGCCCGGACAGAAAGCAAAAGCCCTGCGCCGTGGTTGCCGCCGCCGCATCCAGATCGGCGTCTGCAAAGACGATGTTGGGCGATTTGCCGCCGAGTTCCAGCGTTACCCGCTTCAGATTGCCAGCCGCCGCGGCAAGGATCTTCTTGCCGACGCCGGTCGATCCGGTGAAAGCCACCTTGTCGATACCGGGATGCGCGGCGATCGCGGCGCCGGCGGATTCGCCGAAGCCGGTAACGATGTTGACCACCCCCGGCGGCACGCCTGCTTCCAAGATGAGCTCGCCCAGGCGTATCGAACTTAGCGGTGTCTGCTCCGCCGGTTTAAGCACGACGGTATTGCCGCAAGCCAGCGCCGGCGCAATCTTCCAGGACGCGCTTTCAAGCGGCCCGTTCCAGGGCACGATCAGGCCGCAGACACCCACCGGCTCGCGCAGGGTGTAGCTGAGCAATCCGGATGGTGAGGGGTTAGTATCCCCATAAATCTTGGTCGGCCACCCGGAGTAGTATTCGAACGTCCTGACCACGCCTTCGACCATTTTACGCGCGATCGACAGCGGTGCACCGTTGTTCAAACATTCGATTTGCGCCAGTTCCTCCAAATTCGCTTCAACGATGCGGGCGATAGCAAGCAACAGCCGGCTGCGATCATGGGGTGCCATTCCGGACCAGGATGGCTTTTCCAATGCCGCGCGGGCGGCAGCCACCGCCGCATCGACGTCCGCCGCCGCGCCCGCACCTGCGGAGCCGAGCACTTGCTCGGTAGAAGGATTGAAGGCTTCGAAGCTTTCACCCGACTGCGCCGCCTGCCATCGATCCCCGATCAGCAGTAATTTGCTCGACTGCAGGAAAGATGAAACGGCCGGTGAGACCGGCACGAGCGACGAATGAGATGCCGAAATACCTGTCATGACCTTCTCCTGCTATCTGGTTGGGCTTGATATGGTGGCCGACGACAAAGGCCGCGCAGGTGTGTCGGCGCTCACGGCTTGACAGCCGTGGAAAACCACAGCGCCCGCGATGATAGTCAGCTGTACCCGGTCGGCGGTAAGGTCCGCCAATACGTCCGCATAGGTTCCCCGGCACAGGATCAGATCTGCGGCGGTGCCGACGGTCAGCTGGTTCGCCGAGCTTCCCGATGTGGAGCCGTTGTCCGAGTAGAGCGAAAACGCCTGCAACGAGGTCAAACGCTCATGCGGGCTGAGCGGCTTCCCCGCCGCCGTCAGCCGCGAGCGCGCGGCGCGCATGGCCAGCCAAGGGTCCGGACTCGCGTATGGCGCGTCGGAGCCTGCGGCCAGCGGGATGCTCGCCTGGAGAAGGCTGGCGGCGCGATAAAGGTCGATCCAGTCGCCTGGGGCAATAGTCGCTCGGTAACGGTCGCCGCGATCGTGAATGAAGCCCGGATTGGTGACGACGCGCAGCGGCGTTCGCGCGATTTCCGCCAGCGCATCGGCAGCGATCATCGCGCCATGTTCGATCCGGTCGCCGTACCGCGCGCCCCCTGTTGCATCCAGAGCGGCAAGGTACAGCGCCAACTCGGTCTCGGTGACGCAGTGGGCTGCGATGGATCGCCCTTGTCGCCGGGCGTGGAGCACCAGATCGACAAGGACGTGCAGATCGGGCAAATCCCGCTCGTCGATCATGAGCTTCAGCGGCCCCATGATGATATTGGCCGGACAGCTGAGCGCTGCGGTTCCCATCATCGTTATGCGCTGCAGCAAGGCACCGGAGCATCGTGCCTGGCCGAGCAAGTCCGCTTCCGGCGCCGCGTTGTGCGCGCCGGCGTCGGTCAACCCGGTCAAGCCGAAACGCGCCAGCTTGCGCCCCAGTGCGGCCAGATCGGGCAGCGTCCGCGTTAGCATGGCACCCAGCCAAGGATCTTCACGCCAGAACCGCCCGTTCGGCCGCCCCGAGGCATCCCGTTCGCTGCCGGGGGGCAGGGTTTCGTGCTCCAGCGTGCGCATTGCGGCAGTGTTTAAGATCCACAAAGCGCCGGTTCTGTCCTGCACCCGTAGAGGGCGGTCACGCACCCACGAATCCAGCATCGTACAGTCGGGGACGCCGCAGGCCCGCTCGTCCAATCCGATCGCTCGCATCCACGTGCCGAATGGCTGCAGGCTTGCGCCGGATTTTAGCGCCAGTTCCACCGCAGCCCGGTCGGTCAGTCCGCCAAGGTCGATGGAATCGTTTGAGGCCGCCGTCGCCAGAATGTGGATATGATGGTCGTGAAGACCGGGCAGAAGCGTCATTCCGCGCGCGTCCACGTCCCGGGAGTGGCGCGGCAGACGCGGCGCGATGGCGGTGATCACACCATCAGCCAAGGCCACATCACATATTTCGCCGCACGGCAGCCAAGCCTGGCGGATGACCAGGTCCATCAGGTTAGTCCGGCATAGGCAGCGGCGGTTCCGGCCAGGGAAAGGTCCAACAGCCCGCCGCGCCCTTCAGCGACGCGTGCCAAAACGGCAACTGCGCCTTCGAGCCCGGTCAGCGGGTCGGCCAGCGCATCCGCTAAAAAGTAAGGGTTGCGCCCTGTCCAGCCGACAAGCCCGCCCGCCACCGCGCAGTCATCGCCGAAACCGACGCGCTCCGCAGCCCAGCCATGCGCGGTGATTGCCAGCCAGATGAGGCCTGGGCGAGCCGCGAGCATGGCGGCAGGGTCCAGGCCAAGCCTTGCGAGTGCGCAAGATCGCGCGCTCGTGACCAGCACGTCTGCAGCCAGGACCTCGGCAAGCAATCGCTGACGCCCCTCGCGTATGGAAAAATCGAGAACGAGATGCTGTTTATTGCCGTTGATACGCTGGTCCAGCCGCGGCGATGATTGCGGCGTCGGGTCAGGGCGTCCGCAGCTTTGAATGCGGAGAACCTGCGCGCCGGCGGCGGCGAGCAGGCCCGAGCACAACGGTCCCGCCCAGAGCGCCGAGCAATCGACGACCCGCAGCCTGGAAACGGCAGCCCCTGCCGAACGCGGCTGAGCAAGGACCGCCGGCGCTGCCTCGCCGAGGCGCGCCACCGGCAAGTGCAGGTCGCACGCGGCGGCGACGAAGGTTTCGGCATCGACGGCGGCCGCATAGCTCCTGACGGACAACCAGTCGGTTCCCCCGCCGGTCAGTGCCGGGATCAAAGCGAAGTCATCGTCGCGCGCGAGGTTCAAGGCGCTCCAGCCTCTTCGGCAGCGCAGCAGCCGGCAATAGCGGTTCGCCGCCATCCTTCCCCGTGCGACTGCGCCGGCGGGTAGATCCCGGCTTAGCAGCGTTTCCGTATCGATCTGTGCCTTGGCCGGCAGCAGCGCCATACGCGACGCGAGGACGCCATCCAGCAGAGCGTTCATGGGACGATATCATGAAACAGGCCCCATGACCGAGCCCGTCCCGCATTCAGCCGCAAGCCGCTCAGCGCAAGCCACGCCGTACGGTGGCGCCCGATGGCACGTGGCAGCGTCACTGTACCGCCGGCCCCCGGGATCAAGCCCATGGCGAGTTCCGGCAGCTGTACGAAGCAGTCGCGTGTCGCGACGCGCCTGGCCGCCGCCGCCGGAAGCTCGATACCGGCGCCGATGCAAGCACCTTGAAGGCGAGCGGTAACCCGCTCGCCCAGCGCAAAGATCAACGTCGCGCAACTCCGCGACGTTCTGATGGCGTGAGCCTCGGCAAGATCCGTCGCGACGCCGAACTCCGCAAGATCACCGCCGGTCGAAAAGCAGCGACCTTCCCCACACAGGACAAGATCGGGCGCGCTCGGATCTTCCGCGACGTTGACGAGCGCCTCGAACAAGGCGTCGCGCATGGTCGCACTCATCGCGTTGCGGCTTTGGGGAGACGCGAGGGTCAGCGTCACCCGGTTTCCTTCGCGCTCATAGCGAACCGGAAACAGCGATGTTTCGGCGGCACGCCGAGCCTTGCGCGAGGCGCGCCAGGTCTGAAATTCCTGTCCTCCCAGCAGCGTTGAATATGCCCAGGATTCGATTTCGAGCGCCGCGGCAAACGACAATTCGGCGCCAATCCGCAAAACACGCTGGAGAAGCGTTGCAGCCCGCGGTGCCGTCTCCACGCGAAGAGAAACATGCTTGAGTTGGCGACTCAGCTGCGCGGCGGACAACGCCACCCAGGGCGTCGGCGCGCCGGTCGCCACGGTCAACATAATGTCGTAATCTGCCGGGTCCACCAACGGCATCATCCCGTCTTCATCGACAAGGACGGTAATCGCGCCTGGCGGAACTGGTTGACCTGGTCGGACAATCCGCAACGGTGCGTTTCCGACCCCAGCCAACGGCTCGTCGAGCAGGCTCATCCCCGCGCACGCTCCAGGCCGCCGCTACGGCCTTGAGGCAGACATGAAAAGTCAGCCAAGCTCCACCTTCAGCGAACGGCGCAGCAGTTTGCCGGTTTCGGAATAGGGCAGTTCCGGTCGGAAGTACCAGGCCTGGGGCGTCTTGGTCGAGCGAAGCTTGCCTTTGACGTGATGCAGAAGCTCCTTTGCATCAACCGCGTGGCCAGGGTTTGAAACGACGACGGCAGCTACCTTCTCACCCCAGATGTCGCAAGGCAAGCCAAGCACCGCCACATCCAACACCCCCGGGTGACTACGCAAGACGTCCTCTATCTCTCCCGGCGAAATATTTTCTCCGCCGCGGACGATCACGTCGTCAAGTCGGCCTTCGACGTAGAGGAATCGATCCTTGTCCAGCCAGCCGGCATCCCTGGTCGCGAACCAGCCGTCGTCGCCCGTCAGGGATCGACCGAGATATTCACCGGATACTTGCGCTCCGCGAACGAAGATTTCACCCGCCTCGTCGGGGGCACAACGCCCGCCGTCGGGATCCCTGATTTCGATCTCGACCGACGGCAGGGTGCGGCCGACCGAGGTCAATCGCCGCCGCACAGCAGGATCCTGTGATGCACGAGCTGTGCGGTGGTCCTCGCCATTCAGCAAAGCGATCGTAGAGCTTGTCTCGGTCAGCCCGTAGGCGTTTACGAAATCGACATTCGGCAATCGTTCCATGGCCTTGAGGATCGTTGCCTCCGGCATCCGTCCGCCACCGTAGGACAAGGTGCGCAACGCAGGCAGGCTTTGACCCTGACGCTCCATCGCCGCGAGAATGAGCTCAAGCATGGTCGGCACCACCATCGCGTTGGTAATGCTCTCACGCGCCGCAACGGCGACCCAGTCGTCGGCGCCGAATTGGGGTAAGTACACGATACGCCTTCCGCTATAGCAACTGCTGAGCACAGCAGAAATACCGGCGATGTGGTAAGGCGGCACGCTGACCAGCGCCGCATCGTCCTCGTCGGCGCTCAGAAATTCTCCCGCTGACAGGATATAGCTAACTAGGTTCGAGTGCCGCAATACCGCAGCTTTCGGGTCGCCGGTCGTGCCGCTGGTGAAAAGCAGCACCGCGATGTCTTCCTCCGGGTTGACGGCCGGCGGCGTCATATCGGGCACCGCAGACAAGAAGCGCTGCTCAAACTCGCTTCGCAGGTAGACGTGCAGCCCGTTCACACCCGCTATCCGCGGCGCCATGTCGTCATCGATAACCACTGCGGCGGGCGCATTGCGCTCCAGTATCCGGCGTAGCTCGATGTCGGTGAGACGATAATTGAGCGGAACGAACGGCAAGCCCGCATAACCGGCGGCGAACAAGGCCACCGGCATTGCCGCCCCATTCAGACCGATGAACACGATCGCTTGTACGGTGCCGTCGCCGAAAACACTCGCAGCCCGGCAGGCGGCGCTCCGGAGTTGTCCGAAGGCCAGGCCGGCTTCATTAGGCCCCACGGCGATGCGATCACCGATACTTTCGGCGCTGAGATCGAGAAGTAGCGTAGTCCGCATACGGTCAGTCTGACGACGGCAAGGGTTTGGCATTCTTGCGTGAAAGCGCACGTCCATCGAAGGCCAGCGTGCCGTCGCTGCTTTGGACGCAAAGAACCTCAAGCCCGCTTTCGTCCTCGGTATAGCGCTTGCCCGCGATACTGCCGTCATCTGCCCCCTCGGACTTTTCGGCAGGCCCCACGCTTACCTGCGGCTGTACGGCCTGCCCCCCGCAGGTGAGTTCACCATCGCCGGCTGGACCCTTAACAACCACAAACGAACCCCTGCCTGTCTGGCTCTGCCAGCGCGATCCCGGCTTATACTCTGTCATTCGACCTTCCTTTAGCCTCTCACCGGTCCAGATCTTCCGGCCGACCAGCCAGGAGCCGTTTGACATGA
Source organism: uncultured Novosphingobium sp. (assembly GCA_964245645.1). GTDB lineage: Bacteria > Pseudomonadota > Alphaproteobacteria > Sphingomonadales > Sphingomonadaceae > Novosphingobium. The sequence goes on from CAXTOI010000031.1 coordinate 13,742, forward strand.
TAGGTCAAGACCACCTCGCCAAGCTGGTTGAACACTGTAACAGACGATTGGACAACCGCGCGATTGCCCTTGCTGGTCGGCTTGATCTCGCCTGTCTCGACGAGCCCCCAGATCGTGTCACCGACGCGCACTGGCGCTTTTGCTTCCAGTTCAAACCCCAGCAACGCCAGGCCAACGCCCTGTATCGCAGTTTGGAAGATCATTCCTTCGATAAGCGCATGCGTCAGCGCCGCCGGCACAATGCGGCCGGAAACGGCTCCCACATGGGTGGTATCGATGAATATGACCTCCAGCATCCCCGTCACGGAGATGAAGTTGACAAGATCGGTCTCCGTGATGGTGCGGCGGAATGTCTTCGCCTGTTCACCCGTCTGCAACTCCTGCCAGTATTTCCCGCGGCCAAGCTGAAGAACATCGGTCACCGCGGTCATGCGTCGCTCCCACGATCGCCAAGGCGCGGATCGCTGCGATCCACGATTTTAGCCCAATACTGGTCTGCGCCCAGAGATATCGTATAATCTCCGAGCCATGCGGACCAATGGCTGTCGCCGCCGAACTCCGAACGCCAGGACCACAGGCGTCTGGTGAACTGTTGCAGGCTGTATTCCTGGGTGATGCCGATGGCGCCATGCGCCTGATGGGCGATCGCTGTGGCCTCGCCAATGGCCACGTTCGTCCGCAGTTTTGCCGCGGCGATTTCCACAGCCGCATCGCCGCGGTCGAGCGCCGCGGCAGCGCCGAACGCGGCGCAATTCACTGCTGCCACCTCAGCGGCGAATGTTGCCATAGCCTGCTGAACGGCCTGGAACTTGGCAAGCGTGCGGCCGAACTGCTGCCGCGTGTTGATGTAATCGACAGTTAAGGTTAAAGCGGCGTTGAGGGCACCGGCCGCCTGCGCGGCGCGGGCAAAGGCGCCCAGCGCAAAGACGTCGGCCGGCGATTTCGCGCAAGGCGCATCTACGAAGTGCAGCAGATCGCGATATTCCCCGGCAAGGCTTGTACCCGGCTCTATGACCGCGTCTCGCACGTCGATCAGCAGCGACCCACCGTCCATAGGTTCCGGCACGACAAGATACGATGCATGACGGCCCCATACCGCGCTCCGCACCAAGCCTGTAAAGGCGCCATCGCGCGCAACGCCTTCCACGCGCTCCGCCACGGTGCCGAGGCCAGGAGGCTGCTGCCAGGCCGCTGCGAAAGCGGCGTGGCGCGCCAAGATCCATTCGACGATGGGTAAAGCCACCGCCGACTTGCCTGCCGAGCGAAAGACCGCCGCTGCATCCAGCCAGTCACCGCCAAATCCGCCGGCCGCTTCAGGGACAAGCAGGCTGGGCAAATCCAGATCGGACAACCGGTCCAGCCCTTCGGCATGATCGCCGACTGGTCCGAGATCAGCAAACAGCTTGCTCACCATCTCAGCCACCATCGCGCCGTGTTCGCTCATCGCAGCCCGAGCCCCCGCGCGATGACACCCTTCATGATTTCACGCGTGCCACCGCGTAGCGAGAACGT
>CAXTOI010000032.1:0-10521 GCA_964245645.1 uncultured Novosphingobium sp.
AGCCAACATCGCGTAGAACGATAATGTGGATCGTTCGGCCTTGCCGGAATGACAACGCTTGCCGCGCGGCGCCTTATAATTGACGCTTGAACGAACGAAAAATGCTGCGAAGATTTGCGCGGACAGGGGCAGCCGGGCAGAACCGCCCGCAGGACGGAAGTGGGGCGATGCGGCGATTTGCAGGTTCATCGATGCTGTATGCTGCCGTTGCATGCGGCTATGGGGTATTAGGTCTGCATGCGGCGGCCCGGAGTGCGGATGGGTCGACAATGCCGCCGCCGGTCGCCGCGCCTGCGACACCCGCGCCCGCAGCCCCGGCCGTTCCGCCGCGCATCGCCAACACTGCGTTCGCCGCGCAAGCGCTGATCCGTGACCCCTTGCTTTCTCCTGACGGCCGCAGCCTGGCAATCCGCATAACCAAGGACGGGCGGGACCTGGTCGCCATCTACGACATGACCGGGTCAACCAAATCGACGAGTGTGGCTCTGGCGAAGGGTGACGATCTGGTCTCGTTCACCTGGGCGGGCAACGGCACGATCCTGATCAGCGCCGGTATGACCGTGCCTTGGGAGGATGATGAAGCCTATCTGACCCGGCTGGTCGCCTTCGACGTGGCGACGGGGAAGTTGCATTTCGTCGGCGGCCGGACCGAAGGGCTGACTGGAGACGACGTGCTGTGGACCGATCCGCAGGGCCAGCGCATCCTGCTCTCCTATCAGGCGACGATTTACGATTATCCGTCGGTGTTCAGCGTCGATATCGCCACCAATCGTTCCACCCAAGTGGTCAGTCCGCGCGATAATATCTGGCACTGGTCCGCGGACGAAGATGGCATCGTGCGCTATGGCTACGGTTATACCGATAGTCACCATTGGCAGGCGGTCTATCGCAAGACGGTCGCCGACAGCTTCCAGGTGATCGGCAAACGGCGTGATGACCGCGAGGAAGGTTCGGATTTCGATGTCCTGAGGATCGTTCAAGGCAGCGACGACGGCTTTATCTTCGACACCGACGAGAAGTCCGGGTTCAAGGCGGTGTACAAATTCAATTTCGCCACCCGCAAGCGCGGCGATCTGGTGTTCGAAGCGCCGGGCAGCGATGTCGATACCGCCTATACCACCGACGACGGCAAGGCGTTGTCGTCAGCCTGGTACACTGATGACAAGCCGCGTGTGCAGTGGTGGGAAGATGGCATGAAGTCTTTTCAGGCCAGCCTGGACAAGGCGGTCAATCCCCCGGACGCGACCGGCGCGGTCACCGGCGATCACATCGCCCGCGTGGTTTCGCAGAGCAAGGACAAGACGGTCAAGCTGGTATGGCTGGGAGCGGCCAATGACCCCGGCAGCTATTACCTGTATCGCGAAGCCACCGGAAAGATGCAACGCATCGCCATGCTTGCCGAGATGCTGTCACCAAGCGAACTGGCGATCCCGCGCTATGTTCACTATGCCGCGCGCGACGGCCTGGATATCCATGCCTATCTCACCCTGCCGCGCGGCCGCCCGGCGCATGGGCTGCCGCTGGTGATCCTGCCGCACGGCGGTCCATTCTGGGTGCGCGACGACGGCGATTATGACGACGATGTGCAATTTCTGGCCAACCGGGGCTATGCGGTATTGCAGCCGGAATATCGCGGCTCCGGTTCCTACGGCGCGGCCTTCCACGACAAGGGCAAGGGCCAATGGGGCAGGGCGATGCAGGACGATATCGACGACGGCATGGACTGGTTGGTCAAGCAGGGCACCGTCGATCCGAAACGGGTGTGCATCGTCGGCATTTCCTATGGTGTCTATGCCGCGCTGTGGGGTGCAACCCGCAATCCCGAGCGCTATCGCTGCGCCGCCAACCTGGCCGGGGTAAGCGACATCGCCCGGCAGGTGAGATATGCCAATCACTTCGACGACAACAAGCACTCGCGCGATGACTGGCAGCAGACCGTGCAGGGAACGAAAAGCTTCGACCTGAACACGGTCTCGCCGCTGTACACGGTGGATCGGCTGAAGGTGCCGGTGCTGGTGATGCATGGCGACAAGGACCAGCGGGTGCTGCCCAAACAATCGCGGCTATACGCCGATGCCTTGAACGCGGCGGGCAAGACCTATGAGTATGACGTGCTGCCGAACGACGGCCACGGCTACACGACCTCGGCCGCGGCGCTGATCTGGTATGACCGGCTGGATGTCTTTCTGGCGAAATATAATCCGGCGGATCTGACGGCGCCAGCGACCGCGGCGACGCCCGGCAAACCAGCGGGTTGAACAGGTATCGACGTGGGCGGCTTCAGGTGACCATATCCCCCTCCCGCTTGCGGGAGGGGTTAGGGGTGGGCAGGTGCCAAGCGCTTGCTGCAGTAGAAAGTGAAGTGCCCACCCCAAGCGGGAGAGGAGATAAAGCTCAGCTCGCCACGTGCGCCGCCAGCGCCGCCAGCAACAGCAGCGCGACGATATTGGTGATCTTGATCATCGGGTTCACCGCCGGGCCAGCGGTGTCCTTGTAGGGATCGCCCACCGTATCGCCGGTCACCGCGGCTTTGTGCGCTTCCGAGCCCTTGCCGCCGTGATAGCCGTCCTCGATGTATTTCTTGGCATTGTCCCAGGCGCCGCCGCCCGAAGTCATCGAGATCGCCAGGAACAAGCCGCCGACGATCACCCCCAGCAATAATGCGCCCAGTGCGGCGAAGCCGTCGGCCTGCCCGGCCACCGCAGTGATCACGTAATAGATCACGATCGGGGTCAGCACCGGCAGCAGCGAAGGGACGATCATCTTCTGGATTGCCGCCTTGGTCACCAGATCGACCGTGCGTGCATAATTGGGGCGCGAGGTGCCCAGCATGATGCCGGGGTTCTCGCGAAACTGGTCGCGCACATCCTGCACCACGGCGCCGGCAGCCGAGCCTACCGCGGTCATGCCCATCGCCCCGAACAGATAGGGCAGCAGCGCACCGAGCAGCAGCCCGACGATGACATAGGGGTTTTCGAGGCTGAAATTGACCGTCAGTTCCGGGAAGAACGCCCGCAGATCGGCGGTATAGGTGGCGAACAGCACCAGCGCCGCCAGGCCCGCCGAACCGATCGCATAGCCCTTGGTCACCGCCTTGGTGGTATTGCCCACGGCATCGAGCGCATCGGTCTTTTCGCGCACCGAATCGTCGAGCCCGGCCATTTCGGCGATACCGCCGGCGTTGTCGGTGACCGGACCATAGGCATCGAGCGCCACGACCATGCCGGCCAGCGCCAGCATCGACGTGACAGCATAAGCAATCCCCATCAGCCCGGCGAGTTTGAAGGCGATGATGATACCCGCGCAGATCACCAGCGCGGGCAGGGCGGTCGCCTCCATGCTGATCGCCAGCCCCTGGATGACGTTGGTGCCATGGCCGGTTTCGGAGGCCTTGGCGATCGAGCGCACCGGGCGATAATTGGTGCCGGTATAATACTCGGTGATCCAGATGATCAGCCCGGTGATCACCAGCCCCAGCACGCCGCAATAGAACAGCGTCCAGCCGTTATAGCTTTGATCGGCGATGGCCGAATTCATATCGCCTTGCAGCGTATAGGAGATCGCCCACCAGATCGCCGGCACCGACAGCACGGCGGTGACCAGAAACCCCTTGTACATCGCGCCCATGATGTTCTTTGCGCCGGTACCGGTGGCGCCCAGGCGAACGAAATAAGTGCCGATGATCGAGGTGACGATGCACACGCCGCCGATCAGCAGCGGCAGGCTCATCATCTGGTAAAGATTGCTCGCCCCCTTCAGCAGCAGCGCCGTCAGCACCATCGTCGCGCCGACGGTCACGACATAGGTTTCGAACAGGTCAGCGGCCATGCCGGCGCAATCGCCAACATTGTCACCGACATTGTCGGCGATGACCGCCGGGTTGCGCGGGTCATCCTCGGGAATGCCGGCTTCGACCTTACCCACCAGGTCTGCGCCGACGTCAGCGGCCTTGGTAAAGATGCCGCCGCCCAGCCGCGCGAAGATCGACACCAGCGAGGCGCCCAGCGCCAGCGCGGTCAACGCGGTAACGACGACGCGGTCTTCCGGATCATGACCGACGACGCTGGTCAGGTAATAGAAAAACCCCGCGATCGCCAGCAGCGCCAGCCCCGCGACCAGCATGCCGGTGATCGCACCGGCGCGAAACGCCAGCGTCAGCCCTTGCTGCAAGCCGCTCTGCGCTGCTGCCGCCGTCCGCACATTGGCGCGCACCGACACGTTCATGCCGATGAACCCCGCCGCTCCGGACAGGATCGAGCCCAGCAGAAAGCCGACCGCAGACACCGGCCCCAGGAAAAAGAAGATGATCGCCGCCACGACCACGCCGACGATGGCGATGGTGGTATATTGCCGCTTCAGATAGGCCTGCGCACCCTCCTGGATGGCGGCGGCGATTTCCTGCATCCGGATATTGCCCGCCGGGGCTCCCAGCACTTGCCTGCTGGTGACGAAGCCGTAGATAATGGCCAATAGCCCCAGGCCAATCGCGATCGTAACTGAATTCACCAGTGCATCCCCTGTTCTGTATTCCCAATAGGCCGCCCTGTTTCGGTGCGGTCACCGCGTCAGGTATAGGGAACGGAAAGGGGGGTGCAAGTGCAAATGGCTGGCAGGGCCTGGCCCGACCCCCGTCTATCCCGAGCTTGTCGAAGGCCTGCCTGTCCTTTCAAGGCAGGCCGAAGAAAGGATAGTGCTTCGATAAGCTCAGCATGCACGGATTTTGTCACAGCGCGAAGTATCAGCCATGCCGATAACCCAGTCCGCTGTCCTCGTTCAGCGGCACGCCGTCGAGAAGGATCGGATCATCGGACGCCGTGACAGCCTCGCCGATGGTCTGCGCCGGCACCGGGGATACGGCGCCCGGCGGCAACGTGAACAGCAACTCGTAATCATCTCCCCAGCGCAGCGCTTCATTGCGCCGGGCTTCATCAGCGGCGATCGGCACAGCGGCGCCGTCAATCGCCAGCGTAACCCCCGAAGCGCGCGCCAGCCGCGCTGCGTCCAGCAACAGCCCGTCCGATACATCCATCATCGCGGTAACGTGCGGCGCCAGCGCCCGGCCCGCGGCAAGCAGCGGCAGCGGTCGGCGATAGGCGCGGCTAGCCTGCGGATCGCCATGGCCGGCCCGCAACGCCTCCAGCCCCAGCATCGCACCGCCCATCGAACCGGTCAGCCACAGTCGATCGCCGATCCGCGCACCGCTGCGCGAGGGTACCGGGCGATGCGTTGCGCGCCCGATAGCCGTCAGGCCATAGCTCCGCATACCCGGCGCGGCGATGGTGTCGCCGCCCAGCAGTGGCACAGCGAACGCAGCCAGCGCTTCCGCCAATCCGGCCACGAACCGCGCATCATCCTCGCCTAGCGTATAGCCCAGCAACACCCCGAGCGGCTCGGCGCCCTTGCTCGCCAGATCGGAGAGGTTCGTCGCGACCAACTTCCAGGCTACATCGGCCGGGTCCTGATCGCCGAGAAAATGCACACCGTCGGCCATCATGTCATGCGTCAGGATCAACGTTTCGGCGCCGAGTTCCAGCACCGCGCAATCATCGTTCAACCCGCGCGCCGCGGGATGGGTGGCCAGCGCCCGCAGCGCCTGGATAAAGGCGAACTCGCCGGCTACCGGACGGCCTTGGCCACGGCATCGAGCACGCCGTTGACGAATTTCGTCTCGCGCGCGTCGAAGAAGGCATGCGCGACATCGAGATATTCATCGATTACGGTCGCGGTGGCGACATCGGCGCGCGCGATCAATTCATAGGCGCCCGCGCGCAGGATCTGCAGCATGGTCTTGTCGAGCCGTTCCAGCCGCCACCCCTCGGCCAGTTTCGCCGACAGCTGCGCATCGATTTCCGCCCCGCGCGCCACCACGCCGCTGACGATATCGTCGAAAAACGCGGTTTCCGCCGCGGCGAATTCGATGTCCTCGATCGTCGCGCCGAGCCGGTGACGGTGAAATTCGTCGAGCAGGCCGGGCAGCGGCGTCGCTTCCATCGCCTCCTGATACAGCGCTTGGACGGCGGCGAGCCGGGCGGCGGAGCGTGCCTGGGATCTGGCATTCATCAGGCAAGTCTCACTTCTACGGAGCGCGCATGCGCCGGCAACCCCTCGGCATGGGCCAGAGCCACGGCGGCCGGGCCGATCGTCCGCAACGCGGCGTCATCGAGTTCGATGAAGCTGGTCCGCTTCATGAAATCGAGCACCGACAACCCCGAGGCAAACCGCGCACGCCGGCCCGTAGGCAGCACATGATTCGGTCCGGCGACGTAATCGCCGACCGCCTCGGGGGTATGCCGGCCCAGGAATATCGAACCGGCATGGCGAATGCGGGCAAACAGCCATTCCGGCTCGGCCACCGCGAGCTCGACATGCTCGGCCGCCAGCGCATTGGCGAGCGCCGGCGCCTCCGCCAGGCTGGCGACGGTCATGATCACGCCGTGCCGTGTCCAGCTCTCGCGCGCCACCGGCCCAAGCGCATCGAGTTCCACCGTCACCGCCTCGGCCACGCGATCGGCAAACGCCGCATCATCGGTAATCATGATCGATTGCGCGAGCGGATCATGCTCGGCCTGGCTCAGCAGATCGGCCGCGATCCAGCGCGGCACGTTCGCGCCATCGGCGATCACCAGGATCTCGCTCGGCCCGGCGACCATGTCGATGCCCACCAAGCCGAACAGCTGGCGCTTGGCCTCCGCCACCCAGGCATTGCCGGGCCCGGTAATCACATCGACCGGCGCGATGCGCCGCGTCCCGTAAGCCAGCGCCGCCACCGCCTGCGCGCCGCCGATCCGCCAGACCTCATCGACTCCGGCCAGATGCGCCGCGGCCAGTACCAGCGAATTGAGCTGTCCGCCGGGGGTCGGCGTCACCACCACCAGCCGCTCGACCCCGGCCACCTTGGCCGGGATGGCATTCATCAACAGCGACGAGGGATAGGCCGCCCGGCCACCTGGAATATACAGTCCCGCCGCATCGACGCTGCGCCAATGCGCGCCCAGCCTGACCCCGACAGCATCGGTATAATCGCGATCCTGGGGCAATTGCGCCGCATGATAAGCGCGGATACGCGCTGCGGCGAGTTCCAGCGCCGCGCGCAGCGACGGTTCCAGCGCATGGAATGCATGCGCGCAAGCCGCCGCATCGATGCACCAGTCGGCATCGTCGGCCAGCACATGGCCGTCGAACCGCAGCGTCAGTTCCGCCACGGCATCGTCGCCCCGCGCGCGCACCTGCGCCAGTATCGCGCCCACATCGCGCGCCACATCCGGATCGCTTTCGCGCCGATCGGCCACCAGCCGCGCAAACGCGTCGGCGAAGCCGGGATCACCGCTGTCCAGCCGCAGCATCAGGCCAAAGCCGCTTCATTCGAAACTGCCGCTTCGCTGACCAGCGCGCGGAACGCCTCGACCAGCGCGCCCACGCGCGGATCGGTTTTCAGCGCCGCACGATTGACGATCAGCCGTGCCGAAATTGCCATGATCACGCTGGTTTCGACCAGGCCATTGTCCTTCAACGTGCGCCCGGTCGACACCAGATCGACGATCCGCCCCGCTAGGCCCAGCCCCGGCGCCAATTCCATCGCGCCGTTCAGCTTGACCACTTCGGCCTGGATCCCCTGAGCTTCGAAATGGCGCTGAGTCAGATGCGGATATTTGCTGGCCACGCGCAGATGGCTGGCCGCGGCATCGCTTGAACCGGCGTTGGCGTCTGGCTCGGCCACCGACAGCCGACAATGACCGACATTCAGGTCGACCGGCGCGTAAAGTTCCGAGTAGGAAAATTCTTCCACCACATCGGAGCCGACGATGCCCGCCTGCGCCGCGCCATGCGCCACAAAGGTGGCGACATCGAACGCGCGCACGCGGATGATCCGCATGTCCTGCGACGTGCAGGCAAAGGACAGCGCGCGAGAGTTCTTGTCGTGGAACCCGGCTTCGGGCACGACCCCGGCACGCTCCATCAACGGCAGCACCTCGTCGAGGATGCGGCCCTTGGGCACCGCGAAGATCAGTGGGCTGCTGGGATTGCTGGAGACGGACATGGCCCGGCGCACTTAGAGCCGGGCCGGGGAAAGGGCAAGGAAATGGCGGGCGTGACGGACATCATGGGCACAGCTGGTTTGGAGCAGGGCATCCGCTGGCAGGCTGAGCATAGCCTGCGCAACGATGCGCCGATCACCGGGCGCATCTGCATGGCGCTGCTCCCGCTGATGCGCAGCGATACCGCGACCGGCCGGCGCATCGCCGCCTGGCCGAGCGCGCCGGTGGAGGATGCGATGCCGCTGCGGTTGGCAGCCGGCTTCCATCATCTGCACTTGACGCAGGGCGATCGACGGCTGGCGCCGATTTATACAGGTGTGGTGATTGATCAGGCGGAAGTCGATGGCATCGTGCTGGCGGTGACGCGGACGCACGACGCGGGGTTGCTGCCATGGCTGGATGGCCCGCCGCAGACCAATGAGGCCGGGCGGTCAGCGGCGATCACGGCCGCGCTGGCGTGGCTGTCTTCGCGCGCGACTCAGCGGTTCGAGCTGAACGAGCTGGGCGCCAGCGCCGGCTGCAACACCATGATCGATCGCTATCGCTATGATCTGGGCGGGGTGCAGTTCGGACCGACGAATGCGCCGGTGTCGATCCAGCCCGAGTGGCGCGGACCACCCCCGCCGGCTGCTCCTGTTGAGATCGTCGCGATTACCGGATGCGATCAGGCGCCTATTGATCTGACCGATCCGGCGCAGGCGATGCGGCTGAAGAGCTATGTCTGGCCCGATGATCCCTCCCGTCTGGCGCGGCTCGACTGCATCATCGCGCTTGCCAACGAGCGGCCCCCGGCGCTGATCCGCGCCGATGCGGCGGATTGGGTCGAGCAGCGGTTGGCCCGGTCGCAGGCGACGGGCATGACCCGGGTATTCTACCATTCCATTGTCTGGCAATATATGGCCGCAAACAGCCGCGCCCGGATCGAGGCGGCCATCGCCGTCGCGGGCGTAAAGGCAACGCCGGAACGACCGCTGGCCTGGATCATGCTGGAAACCAACCGCCAGACGTTTCGCCACGAATTGCGCGTGCGCCATTGGCCGGGGCCAGATGGCTGGACCATGCTGGGTGAGGCGCATGCACACGGGGCGTGGGTGCATTGGTGTCCGGGCGATGATGTCCTTTGCCCGGCATGAACTCGTGGTCTGATTTCAGGAGCGAGCCCGCATCACCTCCGCAAGGATCGGGGCCGAGAGTCAGCTCCGAAACCCGGTCCCCAATGTCGCCCGCGGTTGCTCCATCTCCGCCGACGACACCGGATAGGTGCAATTATCCGCAGCATAGAACGCCCCCGGACGATAATTTCCCGAATGCCCGACGCCGCCGAATGGCGCCGCCGGCAGATCGGTGGTCGTTGGCCGGTTCCAGCTGACCAGCCCGGCGCGGGTATGGGCCCAGAACCGGCTGTAATCCTGCGGGCTGCCGCCGATCAACCCGGCGGCCAGCCCGAACCGGGTGGCGTTCGCTTCGGCGATCGCGGCCTCCAGCGAATCCACCTCGATGACTTGCAGCATCGGCCCGAACAACTCGCTGTCGGTGCGTTTTGCGACCTGCGTCACATCGATGATCGACGGCGAGACGAATGGCAACCCGGGGCGCAACCGCACCATATGCTTGATCGCCCGCCCGCCGTTGCTCAGCAGATGGATGAAGCTCTCGGTCAGCCGGTCGGCGGCAGGATTGTCGATCAGCGGCCCCATATAGGGCACCGGATCGTCGAAGGGCGCGCCGCAGATGATGCGATCGGCCATGGCCTTCACCGCGGCGATCACCGGCTGATACACCGATGATTTGACGATCAGCCGCCGTGCGGCGGTGCTGCGTTGCCCTGCGCCGGCAAACGCCGATTGCACGATCAGCGTGGCCGCGTCCTCGATCATCGGCGTGTCGAGCACCACCAGCGGATTGTTGCCGCCCAACTCCAGCGCCATGATCTTGCCCGGGCTTCCGGCGAGATCGCTGGCCAGAGCGATACCCACCTCCGCCGTGCCGCTGAACAACACGCCTTCGACCCCGGCGTGCAGCGCGAGTTCGGTGCCATGCCGAGGCGGTCCGATCAGCAGTTCGATCACCGCCGGCGCGATCCCGGCGCGATGAAAGCAGCGCACCAGCATCTCGCCGGTCGCCGGCGCCCGCTCGCTGGGCTTGAAGATCACGCAATTGCCGGCGATCAGCGCCGGCAGGATATTGCCCACCGGCGCGAGCGCGGGCTGGCTGCACGGGCTGATCACCGCCATCACCCCCAGCGGCTTGTGCCGCACCGCGACCAGCCCATGCAAGGCATTGTCCAGTTTGCGCTGCCCGCAGCGTTCGGCATATCCCTGCACCGCGATCTCGACGCGGGCGATCACCGCCTGGACCTCGGCCAGCGCTTCCCACAAGGGCTTGCCGGTTTCGCGCGCGATCGTCCGCGCCAAATCGTCGCTGTCCTTGCGCACTTCATTGGCGAAACGGCGCATCGCCTCGATGCGCCGTTTCGCCAATGAAG
>CAXTOI010000032.1:10531-11590 GCA_964245645.1 uncultured Novosphingobium sp.
GCGGCGCACTTCGTTGGCGAACCGCCGCATCGCTTCGACGCGCGTTGCCAGCGGCTGGGATGCCCACGCCGGCCAGCCGCGCCGGGCCCGCGCCACGATCTCGTCGACATCGCCGATCGGCCCGCGCCAGACCTCGGCGCCGGTTGCAGGTTCCAGCGAGATGATCTCGGCTTCGCTCACACCCGCTCGTTTCCTATTGCCCCTGCCGACGGTACGGCGCGCATGGTTTCCCTGGTCCTAAGCTGAGTACTGCGGCTTCTGCTTAACTCTTCCGTCCCGCTCATCGCGGGCGGGAGTCACGTCGCTGTCGGTGCCGGCTCCTGCGCGTCGCCCAGCCGGCGGATCGCGGCGACATGGTCGTGCAACGGAGTCCAGTCGTCGGCGGTATCGATCGCGGCCCAGATGCGCTCCACCTCCTCGATGACCAGCGTCGGCGGCGAAGGCTCGTGCCACAGGGGATGATCCGGGTAATTCGCCGGACGATACCCCGCCAGGGCTTGCCCCAGAGCGCCTTCCGGCAGGGCGCGCAGATGGTGGTGCGCAAAGAAGAAGCGATCGGGTGACGCGCCGGTTTCACGCAGATGCACGCCGATGGCATTCAGCAATACGGTATCGGCCTGCCCGCCCCGGGGTTGCACCCCCAGCCGCCACAGCACTCGCCGGGCGAGATGATGCTCGAACCGCGCCTCGAACAGGTCCAGTGCTGCGATCAGCGGGGGCGCCTCGACCAGCAGCCGCAGCGCCACCGCGAATTGCCCGCAATTCCAGCGCATCGCCTCCGGCTGGCGGCCGAAGCTGTACAGCCCCTGATGGTCGAAATAGGCAGCCGTAAAACCCGCATCCCAGGTCGGCAGCCACCGCCACGGGCCGTAGTCGAAACTCTCGCCCGAAATGTTCATGTTGTCGGTATTCAGCACGCCATGCACGAACCCTGCCGCCATATAGGAAGCGGCGAGATCGGCCATGCGATCCACCACCTGATGCAGCAGGATCACCGAAGGCTGATCGCGCCCCGGCACATCGGCGGGCGGCAGCGGACCAGGATAATTGGCGAGGCAG
>CAXTOI010000032.1:11600-15184 GCA_964245645.1 uncultured Novosphingobium sp.
GTAATCGACGAGTTGCGCCATTTCATCGGCGCGCTCCATCGCCAGCAGCCGCTGGAACGTGCCGATCCGGATATGCCCATGCGACAGCCGCACCAACACCGCCGAACGCGTCGGCGAAGGCTCGTCGCCGCGCCACAACTGCTCGCCGGTCTCCACCACCGAAAACGTCTTCGACGTATTGGCACCCAGCGCCTCCAGCATCTCGGTCGCCAGGATCTCGCGCACCGCGCCTTTCAGCGTAAGCCGCCCGTCGCCTTGCCGGCTCCACGGCGTCTGCCCCGACCCCTTGGTTCCCAGATCGAGCAACCGCCCGTCGATATCGCGCAATTGCGCAAACAGAAACCCACGACCATCGCCGATCTCGGGATTGTAATTGCGGAACTGATGGCCGTGATAGCGCAGCGCCAGCGGCTGCGGCAGATTATCCGGCAGCGCCTCGAACCGGCCGAAATGGCGCAGCCAATCCGCCTTGTTCAAATCTCCCAGCCCGACCGCCCGTGCCCAGCGCTGATTGCGGTAGCGCTGGGTCAGCTGCGGGAAATCTGCCGCATGGACAGGGTCACCGAGCCAGCTGGCCAGGGTCTCGATGCGAGGATCGGGAATGTAGCGGGCGGCTTGCGGTTCTTCTCGCATCCGACGATAGTGGGGGCGGGGACTTATTTGACAAGACCGATGGCAAAAGATGAACGCTTATTCCGACGGCTACTTGCAGAGCGCGGACGGTGTCCGGCTGCATTATCGCGACTATCCGGGCCGTGCGGATCGCCCGCCGATCCTGTGCCTGCCCGGCCTGACGCGGAATGCGCGTGATTTCGCAGCTCTGGCGGGCCGCCTGAGCGGAGAATGGCGGGTGCTTTGCCTGGATTTGCGCGGCCGCGGGGGCAGCGATGCCGCGCTGGACCCGTACACTTACACGCCGCAGCATTATCTGGCCGATGTGGTGGCGCTGCTCGATCGGTTGGGCATCGACCGCTTTGTCGCGATCGGGACCTCGCTGGGCGGGCTGATGACCATGGCGCTGGCGCTGGCGCATCCGCAGCGAATCGCCGGTGCCCTGCTCAACGATATCGGACCGGCGATCGAGCCCGCGGGGCTCGCCCGGATTTCCTCCTACCTCGGGCGGGATCGATGTTACCCCGACTGGGACGCGGCGGCGCGCGCGCTGCGCGCAGAGTTCGCGGACAGCTTCCCCGATCGTGATGCTGCGGGCTGGGTGGCCTTTGCCCGGCGAGTGATGGTGGCGGCGGGCGACGGTATGCTGCGCTTCGATTACGACCCCGCCATCGCAGCCACCTTCGGGCAACCGGAAGCGGCCCTGCCCGATCTGTGGCCGGGCCTGGAGGCTCTTGCCGCGGTTCCGCTGCTGTTGGTGCGCGGGGAGCTGTCGAACATCTTGTCGGCCGCAACTTTTGCCGAAATGCGCAAGCGTGCGCCGGGCTGCGAAGCCGTCGCGCTGCCGCGCGTCGGGCATCCGCCCGAGCTCGACGAGCCCGGCATGGCAGCCGCGATTGACCGCTGGCTGGCGCAGGTGGCATGATGCCGGGATAGCCCGAGGGTGCCGCGCCTGCGGTTCATTTGCGCTTCAGCCCATCCGGCATAGCGGTCCGCGATTGCGCTCATCCGCGCATAGCCGTTGAAAACTGTGGCCCATCCGCTAAACACCCCCCGGATTTGCCGGGCAAACCGGCTATTTGCCGCTAGACGCAAAAACAAAGAAAGCGACCATTTTGGCCCTGCCGTTTTCCAAGTCCAGAACCGGGCAATCCTTTGCCGACAAGGTTGCGCAGCGGGATGCCGCGCAAAAGGAAGGCTTCCTGCGCGAAGTCGACGAGGCGGTGCGCGAGGACGAACTGGCCGTGGCGATCAAGCGCTATGCCGTACCGGTCGGCGCCGCGCTGTTGATCGGCTTGCTGGCGCTGGGGGGCTATCTGTGGTGGACCAGCCATCAGGCCGACGTCCGCGCCGGGCAGGCCGAGCAGATCGTGCTGGCGCTGGACAAGGTCGACAGTGGCCAGCAGGACGCAGCTTATGCGCAATTGTCGCCGGTGGTCCAGGATGGCACTGACGGCAACCGCGCGGCAGCGCGCATGCTGCAGGCGGGCATCGCCACTCGCCAGGGCAAGCTCGATCAGGCTGCGCAATTGTTCGCGCAGATTGCCGGCGACGATCATGCGCCCAAGCCCTTTCGCGATCTGGCCACGGTGCGCGGCGTCGCGTTGAACTTCGACAAGATGCCGCCCGCCGATGTCATCGCGCGGCTCCGTCCGCTCGCGGTGCCGGGCGCGCCGTTCTTCGGCAGCGCCGGCGAGATGGTCGGGGTCGCTTACTTGAAGCAGGGTCATCAGGATCTCGCCGCGCCGCTGTTCGGCACTATCGCCCGTGATCCCGATGTGCCCGAGTCATTGCGCGCCCGCGCGCGTCAGCTTGCCGGCGTGCTGGGTTTCGATGCCGTGCCGGATATCTCGCACGCCCCCGCCGGCGATGTCGAGCCGACAGCCGCGCCTGCCGCACCTGCTTCGCCTGCCGGCGGACCGGCAGCATCGCCCGCCAAGTCATGACAACCGCCAGTCAACTGGCCATCGGGAACCCGAGCATGCAGTCCAAGACCCAATATCGCCGCTTCATCGCCATGTTGCTCGTCACCAGTCTGGCTGGTTGCGGCGTGATCGGCGGCGGCCACCGGCATGTGAAATCCACACCGACCATCGGCAATCGCATCCCGATCCTCAGCCGCATTGAATCCGGCGCCAAGGTCGATGCCGATCTGACCACCACGCCGGTCGTGCTACCTGCGGCAGAGGTCAACGCCGATTGGGCGCAACCGGGCGGCGCTGCAAACAAGAGCTACGGCCATCTCGCGCTCGGCGAAGCTCCGGCTCACGCGTGGAGCGCGTTGATTGCCGGCACGACCGACCGTCGGCGGTTGGCGGCATCGCCGGTGATCGGTGGCGGCTCGATGTTCGTGATGGACACCAACGGCATGCTGCACGCCATCGATGCCGCCTCCGGCAAGGAACAATGGACGCATGATTTCGGTGTGACTGGCGATGACCAGCAGGCGGTGTTCGGCGGCGGCGCATCCTATGGCGACGGCAAGGTCTACGTCACCACCGGTGTCGGCACGGTCGCTGCATTGGACGCCAAGACAGGCAAGCAGCTGTGGCAAGTCAAGCCCGCCGGGCCCCTGCGCGGTTCGCCGACGATCGCTTTCGGCGCAATCTATGTGATGACGCAGAACAACGAAATCCATGCGTTGAATGTCGATGATGGCGCTCCATTGTGGCAGGAATCGTCGTCGCTGGGCGAAACCGGCGTGTTCGGCGTCGCCGCGCCTGCGGCCGGGCAGGGCACCGTCATCGCCGGCTACAGCACCGGCGAGCTGATCGCCTATCGCTATGAGAACGGCCGGGTGCTGTGGTCGGATGCGCTGGCGCTCACCTCGCTGTCGACTTCGGTGGGCGTGCTGACCGACATCGATGCCGACCCGATCATCGATCATGGCCGCGTCTACGCGCTGGGGCAGGGCGGGCGCATGGCCGCCTACGAACTGGTCACCGGCCAGCGCATCTGGGAGCTTAACCTGG
>CAXTOI010000033.1:0-15163 GCA_964245645.1 uncultured Novosphingobium sp.
GCCGGTGGTGGTGCTGACCGGCCTGACCATGTCGCCCGGCCTCGATGCCGGCTGGCCGTGGCTGCTCCACCTGTTCGGCGGCCGCCCCTCGGCGCGTTCGATCCACTTTATCTGTGCCGTGCTGCTGCTGGGTTTCATCGTCGTTCATCTGATCATGGTCATGCTGGCCGGACCGTTCAACGAACTGCGCTCGATCATCACCGGCTGGTACCGATTGCCCCGGGACAAAGTGCCGGTGGAGACGCGCCAATGACCATCCTTTCGCGGCGCAGGCTGATCGGCTCGATCGGCGCAGGCGCGAGCGGGCTCTTGCTGTCGAGCTGCGACCGCATCACCGCTTCGCCGACCTTGCAGAAAGTCCTCGGGGCCGGCGAGGGCCTCACTCGCCGCGCCCAGCGCCTGGTGATCGACCGCACTGCGCTGGCGCCCGAGTACACCACGCATGAGATGTCGCCGATCTTTCGCACCAACGGCAATGTCCTGCCCGCCAGCAGCGCCTACCAGACGCATGCCGGCGAAGGCTTTGCGCATTGGCGGCTGGCGGTGAGCGGGCTGGTGCGCCGTCCGCTCGCGCTGTCGCTGGCGCAGATCAAGGCCATGCCCGCGCGCACCCAGATCACCCGCCACGATTGCGTCGAAGGCTGGAGCGCGATCGGCAAATGGACCGGCGCGCCGCTCAAGCTGGTGCTTGACGGGGCGGGCGTATTGCCCGCTGCGCGGTTCGCCGTATTCCACTGCGCCGACGATTTTTCCGGCACACCCTATTACGAAAGCATCGACCTGATCGACGCGTATCATCCGCAGACGATCCTGGCCTGGGGCATGAACGACCAGCTGCTCAGCATCGGCCACGGCGCCCCGCTGCGCCTGCGGATCGAGCGCCAACTGGGCTACAAGCAGGCGAAATATATCGTGGCGGTCGAACTGACCGACAGCCTCGACCGGATCGGCGGCGGCAAAGGCGGGTATTGGGAGGATAGCATCGGCTATCAATGGTACGCCGGAATTTAACGGAGCGGCCTCAACTTACAGGTATATGTAAGGTATCTGATACTTACATCATCAAGCTAATGTAGTTTAAGAAGCTCAAGAAATCTCTGTGTTACCGTCTCCCGACTATGCCGATTTCCGGCGCAGCACCGGGATCAGGCATGGCGCGCAGTTTACCGGCAGGTTGGAATGATGCGGGGCTGATCTTCGCCGCGGCGCTGCTCTCGATCATTCCGCTGATCGGCCCGCAGACCCCGCCTTTGCTCGATCTGCCAGGGCACATGGGCTCATACCACATCGCTCTGGATCTTGCGCGATCGCCGGCGTTGCAAGGCTATTACAGCTATCGCTGGCAGCTGATCGGCAATCTCGGTGTCGATCTGCTGGTCAACGGACTGGGCGGCCTGCTCGGCGTCGAGGCCGCCACCAAGCTGGTGGTGATCGCCATTCCCCTGCTGACTGCCGCCGGTTTCCTGTGGGCCGCAAAGGAGGCGCATGGGCGCATTCCGCTGACGGCTACTGCGGCCCTGCCGATGGTCTATTGTTACCCGCTTCACTACGGCTTTGTGAATTATTGCCTGGCGATGGCGCTGACTTCGCTCGCCTTTGCCATGTGGCTGAGGCTGGGGCGGCAGCAACGCCGGCGACTTCGTGCGCTGCTGTTCCTGGTCATCGCGCCGGCGATCTGGGTTGCGCATGCAGTGGGCTGGGTACTGCTGGTGGTGCTGTGCGGTTCAGCAGAACTGCGGATGCAGCGCGACCGGGGGGCAAACTGGCTGCCGGCGATCGGCCTGGCGGTGCTGGCCTGCGCACCGCTCGCCTGGCCGATCCTGCTGCAGATACTCGGACCCTCGAACGGCCCGCCGTCCTTTTCCGGCATATTGGACATCAAGGCTCAAGGTAAATGGGTTATCGCCATTGCTCGCGATCGCTGGATCGGGCTGGACATAGCCAGCGCAATGTTCATGTTCGGCGCGATCGGCCTGACTGCCGGCAAGGCATTCGGACTGCGCTTCAATCCGCTGCTGCTGTGGCCGGCACTGTCACTGGCAGCGCTGTATGTGATCATGCCCCAGGCGATCAACGGCTCCAGCTTCGTGGGCGCGCGCATCATCCCCTATGCCGCCGCTTATGCCTTGCTGGCTGTCGATCCTTCGCAGGTACAAGTGAACCGCCGGCATGTGATCGGCATCGCGGCGCTATCGTTCTTTGTCATCCGCCTGGTTGCGACGACCGCGTCTTTTGCGCTGTATGACCGCTCGTATCGGCAGGACCTGGCCGCGCTGCATTACATTCGTCCAGGCAGCGCCGTGGCGGTGCTGGCGCGGCAGTCCTGTTCCGCCAGCTTTGCGGGCTGGAAGAACGCGCGCATCCAGCATCTGGGAGGGATTGCCCTGGTTCGCCAGGACGACTTCGTCAACGATCAGTGGACTACGAGCGGGCTGCAACTGGTCGGCGTCCACTACACCCCGGCGACGCCATTCCTCAGCGAGCCGTCCGAAGACGTCCTGTTGGGTAGCTGCACAAGATCCCAGTGGCCGTTCCTGTCCGAGGCCCTGCAAACGCTGCCTCGCCGGGCGTTTCAATATGTCTGGCTGCTGGACATCCCGACAGAGGGCCGGCCGCGATTGCCCTGGCTGAAACTGCTGCACTCCACGTCGGAAGCGGCGCTGTATGCGGTTACGCCTGACGATCCGGGCTCGAAAATCATCGGCCAAAACGAACTTGGCCCGATGGTCGTATCACCAAGGCGAGCCTCCGGCTCCGTATAGCTTGATTAGAAGTCGGGACATGGTCCGCATGTCCGATCACGGGGCTGAATCATCATGAGCACCAGGAGAAACCAGCACTTCGAGGCTGCCTCCGTGGCAGGGCCGTGTCCGAAGCAGGCCGCTGCTCCCAGGCCCTGGTCGACCAGCGCGGAAGCCGTACCGTGGGTCGTCGCGGTCATTGCTGTGCTGGCCACCGTTTACCGCCTTGCCGATGCCCGCTATTCGCTCTGGTTCGATGAACAGGCCTCGATGTTCTTCGCCCGGCAGCCGCTCGCCCAATTGTGGAGCGGGTGGATGGTCAGGGAAACCAATCCACCGCTGTATTACTCGCTGCTCAAGGAATGGATCGGGGTGTTCGGCGACTCGTCGCGTGCCGTGAGGGGGCTCTCCATCGCTGCGGGAGCAGGGGGTATCGCTATGGCCGCCATCCTGACCAGACAGGTCTATGGCCGGAAAGCGGCAGTAATCGGGGCAGCCTTGACGGCTTTGTCGGCCCAACAATTCTATTATTCACTTCAGACCCGTGCTTATGAACTGGTCTTCGTTACCGCGGCTGCGGTGTTGATCAGCCTGGTCGCGATCGAGCGATCCTGGCGTCGCGATCGCGCATGGAATGGGGGTATCGCAGGCTACGCCATCGGCTGTACCGTTGCGATTTATCTGCACACGACGATGTTTCTGCTGCCGTTAATTTGCTCGACGGCTCTGGTGATCGTCTGTTTTCGCCAGATCGTCGAGCGACCGGGTCTGGTCATCCCGCTTGCCCTGGCGAATCTGGTGGTTGCACTGACCACCAGCTGGTGGCTGCACATCAGCCTCCAGCAGATGCTGGCGGGGTCACGAAATGTCGCTGCGCTCGAGCTGGCGACACCGACCATAATTGTCATGAGAAGCATCAGTACCTTGTTCCTGGCAAAAGCTACCGGCAGCGGGGTGATAATCGTCGTGGCGGCGGTGGGTTTGATAGCCACTGACCAGGCGGTGCGCAGCTGCCGCCAGCCTGCGACAAAGCTGCTGTTGGCGGTGTTCAGCATCGGCCTGATCCTGATGGGTACCATCGGTTGCAAAGTGCCGATCTTCGTGCCCCGCACGATTTTCTGGTTGTCCATCATTCCGACCGCCTGGTGTGCCGCTGGCCTGGCCGCTATTCCGGGTCCGCGCCGGCAATGGGCGGCAGTTGGCGGGGTCGCTCTGCTTGTTGGATTGAACCTGGCCAGCGCGGCCGCGCATCGCCAGACCGAAAACTGGGATCTTGCCATCCAGAGTGCGAAGCGCATGCCGGGATCACGCCTGATCGTCGAAAGCGAAGCTATGGGGCTGCTGCTGCAAACTGCCTGCGATCGTATCGAGCACGGTCCATGTCGGGTGCCGATCGTGGCAGTGATCACGCCCGATGATCATACCGACACCTGGGCTTCGGGACTTTATCGCGGTCAGTCCGTGCCGATCGATCGCATCGGGTTGTTGCCGGAGGGACGTTATTTTGTCTTCAGCAAAGAATTCTATCACCACCTGCCCGCGACGCTGCACGCGCATGGCCACGCCCGGTCCATAACCGGCGATCCACCACTGCTGGGGCCGGTAAGCCGGCTGGCGCTGATTAGTTGATAATACATTGCCGACGGATGCGTTCTCGATGCGCCGTTGCGGTCATACGCCGGCGGGTGAAATCCGTTGGCATTCGGCTGTCCGGTTCCTATCTTCTCAATTGGTCCGCAACATGAAAGGCAGATCATGGCCAATGGCTGGGCGCCCGACGGCGCGGTTCAGGATCAGATCGAAGACAGCATCAACGACATGCTGGAGGCGGCACGCGCGCGCATGCCGGCGGGCGAAGGCAGCGATTTCTGCGAAGACTGCGGCGAGCCGATCCCACCCGCGCGGCGCCAGGCGCTCGCCGGCGTGCGCACCTGCGTGCCGTGCCAGACCCTCCGCGACAAGCAGCCCAGCTTCTCGAGCATCAACCGGCGAGGCAGCAAGGACAGCCAGCTGCGCTAATGCACATCTCGTTGACGCCGCCTCGTCTCCCCTCCCGCTTGCGGGAGGGGCTGGTGGTGGGCACTTCGGCGGAGCAAGGCCGATAGGCCGCGCCTCGATGTCGGCGTGGACACCCCTCCCCCAACCGGGCAGCAAGGCATGGGCAGCAACCCACGAGATCTGGTATTAGCCGCAAGATCATGCGCGATCTGTTCGACACCCCGCTCATCGCCGGTCTCGCCACCGCCGACGATTTCGTCACGCCCAGCGAAGAATTAGCGCTGATCGCGGCGATCGACCGCGAGACCCTGACGCCGTTCCGGTTTCATCAATGGACCGGCAAGCGGCTGGTCCATAGTTTCGGCTGGAGCTATGATTTTCAGACCGGGGCGCTGGCGCCGGCCGAGCCGCTGCCGCCATGGCTGCTGCCGATCCGCGACCGGGCCGCGCGCTTTGCCGGGCTCGGCCCCGATGATCTCGTCCAGTCGCTGCTGCTCCGCTACGATCCGGGCGCAGGCATCGGCTGGCACAAGGATCGCCCGATCTATAGCGACGTCATCGGCATTTCGCTCGGCGCCCCGGCCGCGATGCGCTTCCGCCGCGCGCAAGGCGACCGCTGGCTGCGCGCCACAGCCGCGCTTGCGCCGGGCGGCATCTACCATCTGTCCGGCGAAGTGCGCAACGCCTGGGAACACAGCATCTCGGCCATCGCGCGCCCGCGCTATTCGGTTACGTTCAGAAGCTTTTCGCCGGCAGGCCGCACCCAGGCGCAGGCGGTGTTGTAACACAACCGTCATGTCACCCGCCTAGATCGGCGGCAGACAAGCGGCCGGGCTACCGGCAGCAAGGGGGCGAACCGATTCGCGCTCATAGCAAGGATGCGAGAGACCTCATGGCCACGCTGGCACACGACGCAATCGGCGCACAAGGGTCAAGACCCAAGCTCGATCACAAGGCGAGTTCGACGGGCGTGATCGCGTTCTTCGTCGTGCTGGCGCTGGGCGTCGGCTACGGCATCCACGGCCTGCTCGACGATATCAACAGCGTGCATGAGCCGCTGGCGATCGGCGTCTTCGCTTCGCTCGGACTGGCGCTGATCATCGCGCTGGGCTTCGAATTCGTGAACGGCTTCCATGACACCGCCAACGCCGTGGCGACGGTCATCTACACCCATGCCATGCCGCCGATGGTGGCGGTGGTCTGGTCGGGCTGCTTCAATCTGATCGGTGTGCTGCTGTCGAGCGGCGCGGTGGCTTACGGCATCGTCACCCTGTTGCCGGTCGAATTGATCCTCCAGGTCGGATCGGGCGCGGGCTACGCGATGATCTTCTCGCTGCTGCTCGCCGCGATTACCTGGAACCTGGGCACCTGGGCGATGGGCATTCCCAATTCCTCCAGCCACGCGCTGATCGGCTCGATCATGGGCGTGGGCCTGGCCAACCAGCTGATGGCGCCGGCCGGCGTCGCGACCTCGGGCGTCGACTGGAGCCAGGCGCTCAAGGTGCTGGAAGCGCTGCTGTTCAGCCCGCTGATGGGCTTTGTCTTCTCGGGCCTGCTGCTGTGGGTGATGAAGATCTTCATCCGCAACAAGAAGCTGTATGAACAGCCGGAAGGCACCGAGCCGCCGCCATGGTGGATCCGCGGGCTGCTGATCCTCACCTGCACCGGGGTGTCGTTCGCGCATGGCGGCAACGACGGGCAAAAAGGCATGGGGCTGATCATGCTGATCCTGATCGGCGCCGCGCCCACCGCTTACGCGCTCAACCGCACCATGCCCGACCACGCCGCACCCTCCTTCATCGCTTCGGCAACGTCGGCGCAAACGATCTTCGCGGCGCGCGCCAACGGCGTGCCCCTGCCCACCCCGGGGGTGGCGCGCATCACCGTCGGCAATGCGCTGAGCACCAGGAAGCTCGATGACCGGCTGGTCTATGCCAGCCTGTCGGTGCTGTCGGGCGACATCGCCGCCCAGGTCAAGAGCGCCGGCGCAATTGCCCATGTGGCCGCCGCCGCAACCCCGAACCTGCGCAACAACATGTATCTGACCGCCGACGCCATCACCGACCTGCAAAAAGACAAGAAGGTCAAGTTCAACACGAACGAGACCGCCAGCCTCAAGACCTTCTCGGGCAATCTCCAGACCGGCACCCGCTTCATCCCGCTGTGGGTCAAGGTCTGCGTGGCGATTGCGCTGGGGCTGGGCACGATGGTCGGCTGGAAGCGGATCGTGGTGACCGTGGGCGAAAAGATCGGCAAGACGCATTTGACGTATGCGCAGGGTGCCTCGGCCGAAATGGTTGCCGCTGCGACGATCCTCGCCGCCGAGGCCTATGGCCTGCCGGTCTCGACCACGCATATCCTGTCGAGCGGCGTCGCCGGAACCATGGCCGCCAATGGCTCGGGCCTGCAATGGTCGACAGTCCGCTCGATCGCCTCGGCCTGGGTGCTGACGCTGCCGGCGGCTATGGCGATTTCCGGCATCCTGTATTTCATTCTGCGGCATCTGCTCTGACCATAGCGGCGTAAAACGAGACAGCATCCGCGCCGGCAAAAATGGTCATTGATCTACAAATTTGCACAGTTCGTCGCCACCGCCATTGTCTATCTTAAAGATAGACTTACATTTCGCGAGCCGGAGCGCGTTGCTCTGATGAGCGACTCGACGGAGGCGGAATTGGTTGACGATCATGGTTCCGTGCCGGAGCCGAAACCGCTGGTGCTGACAGTGCCTGGGCTAGCCAACAGCGGGCCCGATCATTGGCAGACGCTGTGGGAGCAACAGCGCAGCGATTGCCACCGGGTTGATCTCGGCCAATGGGATCAGCCGCATCGCAACAGCTGGGTAAATCAACTGAATTTCGCGATCCGTGCGTCCGAACGCCCCGTGGTGCTGGTGGCGCACAGCCTGGGTTGCCTTGCGGTGGCATGGTGGGCGCTGCTCGAAGCGGCCGATGCCGCAGCACTGGTCGCCGGCGCATTGCTGGTCGCTCCGCCCGATGTCGACAGCGCATGCGATACCCGGCTCGCCGGTTTCGCCCCCGTGCCGGCTGCACCACTGCCGTTCCCCAGCATTATCGTCGCCAGCCGCAACGACCCTTATCTAACCATGCGCGCCGCGCGCCAGCTTGCCCATGTCTGGCACGCCAGCTTCGCCGATGCCGGGTCGATCGGCCACATTAATGCCAAATCCGGCATCGCCGACTGGCGCTTCGGCCAATTCCTGCTCGACCGGTTGCTGGCGCGCGTTGCGCCACGCGGAGGCAGCCCCCGCCCACGCCGTCTTGCCCGCAGCGATCCCGCTCCGTTCGCCAAGGGTGTCAGCCTGACCTGAATACCTCCAATGCTCTTTGCTTCATTGCCGAATGCTCCAACAACAGGGAAATCAACCCATGCCTGCCACCGCTTTCAAGCGACGCTCGATCCTGACCGCTGCCATTACCACCCTGGCCGCCATATCCTCGCTGACCGCCGCACCGGCGCTGGCCGCGCCCGCCCCGGCGGTGATCACCAATGTTTCCTACGATCCCACCCGCGAGCTTTACCAGGCACTGAACCCGGCATTTGCCGCCTACTGGAAGAAGAAGACCGGCCAGGACGTGACCTTCCGCATGAGCCATGGCGGATCGGGCGCGCAGAGCCGCGCGATCATCGACGGGCTGGATGCCGATGTTGCCACGCTGGCGCTGGCTTATGACATCGATGCGCTGTCGGACAAGGCGCATCTGCTCGCGCCCAACTGGCAGCAGTCGTTCCCGCACAACAGCTCGCCATATGTCTCGACCATCGTGTTCCTGGTACGCAAGGGCAATCCCAAGGGCATCCATGATTGGGGCGACCTGATCAAGCCCGGCGTTCAGGTGATCACCGCCAATCCCAAGACCGGCGGCGGCGCGCGCTGGAACTTCCTTGCCGCCTGGGCCTATGGCCGCAAGTCCGGCCATTCGGAAGCCGCGGCCAGGGACTATGTCCAGAAGCTCTATGCCCATGTGCCGGTGCTCGACAGCGGCGCGCGCGGTTCGACCACCACTTTTGTCGAACGCGGCATCGGCGATGTGTTGCTGGCCTGGGAAAACGAAGCCTTTCTCGCGGTGAACAAGCTGGGCAACGGCAAGTTCGACATCGTCGTCCCGTCAATCTCGATCCGCGCCGAACCGCCGGTTGCCGTGGTTACGAAGAACGCCGAAAAGCATGGCAACACCGCCATAGCCAAGGCCTATCTCGAATTCCTCTATACCCCGGAAGCGCAGACCATCATCGCTCAGAACTTCTATCGCCCGGTCAACCCGGCGATCGCTGCCAAATACGCCGGCCAGTTCCCGCATCTGGCCATCACCACCATCGATGGCAATTTCGGCGGCTGGCGCAAGGCGCAGGCCACCTATTTCGCCGATGGCGGCGTGTTCGACCAGATCACCGCCAACCGCTAAGGCATCATGCTTATACAGGGTTCCCTTCAATCCTCCCCCTCTGGGGGAGGTGGCAGCCCGCAGGGCTGACGGAGGGGGCCTCTCGCCAGAAACTCCCTCCGTCCCGCTACACGAGCCACCTCCCACGCAAGAGGAGGATTTTGCGCCACACCAACGGCACAATGCCTTATACCACTCAGCACCTTTCAATCGAGCAGACCACTGCAGATGACATCGATCATTCTCCCCGCGCTTGCCACGCCTGCGGATAGCCGGGCCGCCGTGACCCGGCAACGCTGGCGCCAGCCGTCGGTGCTGCCGGGCTTCCGCGTCAGTCTCGGCCTCAGCATCGGCTGGCTGACGCTGATCGTCCTGCTCCCGCTCGCCGCCATCTTTCTCAAGACCGCCGGCATGGGCTGGAGCGAATTCGTCCGCGTCGGCTTTTCGCATCGCGCCTTGCAGGCCTACCGCCTGAGTTTCGGCACCGCCGCCGCCGCCGCGCTGGTCAACGCGGTATTCGGGCTCTTGGTCGCCTGGGTGCTGGTCCGCTACAGTTTCCCGGGCAAACGCATCATCGGCGCCGTGGTCGATCTGCCGTTCGCGCTGCCGACCGCCGTCGCCGGTATCGCCTTGACCAGCCTCTACGTGCCGACGGGCTGGGTCGGGCAGTATCTGGCGCCGCTGGGGATCACCGTCGCCTTCACGCCGATCGGCATCACCATCGCGCTGGTGTTTATCGGCCTGCCGTTCGTGGTCCGCTCGGTCGAGCCGGTACTCGCCGATCTGGGCCGCGATGTCGAAGAAGCCGCCGCCACGCTGGGCGCCGGGCGCGCCGAAACCTTTGCGCGGGTCATCCTGCCGGCGATCGGCCCGGCGCTGCTCACCGGCTTCGCGCTCGCCTTTGCGCGCGGCGTCGGTGAATATGGCTCGGTGATCTTCATCTCCGGCAATATGCCCGGCCGCACCGAAATCGCCCCGCTGCTCATCGTCGCCCAGCTCGAACAATTCAACTACGCCGGGGCCACGGCGATCGCCGTGGTGATGATGCTGGCCTCGTTCGCCGTGCTGCTGATGATAAACCTGATCCAGGGCGCGGCCCGCAAGCGGGAAGCATGAGCGCCTCTGCTGCCACCGCGACCTCCGAGAGCCGGGTTGCCCGCTTCATCCTGATTGCGATCGCGCTGCTGTTCCTGGCGCTGTTCCTGGCACTGCCGCTGGTCGCTGTCTTCGTAGAGGCGTTCAAGGCCGGGATCGACCCGTTCCGCAATGCCGTTTCCACCCCCGACGCACTGTCGGCGATCAGGCTGACGCTGCTGGTGGCGGCGATCAGCGTGCCGTTGAACATGGTCTTCGGCGTGACCGCCAGCTGGGCGATCACCAAATTCGCCTTTCCCGGCAAAAGCCTGCTGACCACGCTAATCGACTTGCCGTTCTCGGTGTCGCCGGTGGTTTCGGGACTGATCTTCGTGCTGCTGTTCGGCGCGCAGGGCCTGTTCGGGCAATGGCTGGCGGACCACGATCTGAAGATCATCTTTGCAGTGCCGGGGATCGTGCTGGCCACGGTGTTCATCACCTTTCCCTTCGTCGCACGCGAGTTGATCCCGCTGATGGAGGAACAAGGCAAGGACGAGGAGGAAGCCGCGATCTCGCTCGGCGCCAATGGCTGGCAGACCTTCTGGCACGTCACCCTACCTAACATCCGCTGGGGCCTGTTGTACGGCGTGCTGTTGTGCAACGCCCGCGCCATGGGTGAATTCGGCGCGGTGTCGGTGGTATCGGGCCATATCCGCGGCGAGACCAACACACTGCCATTGCACGTCGAGATTCTCTACAATGAATATGATTACGTCGGCGCCTTTGCCGTGGCGTCGTTGCTGGCGGGTCTCGCGCTGGTGACGCTGGTCGCCAAGACGCTGTTGGAATGGCGCTTCGACCTCAATTCCAGCCATCTTTCCGCAGGACGCAGCACATGATCGAGCTTGCCGACATCACCAAGCGGTTCGGGCAATATCCCGCGCTCCATGGTATCGATCTGTCGATTCGCCCCGGCGAATTCATCGCCCTGCTCGGCCCCTCCGGTTCCGGCAAGACCACGCTGCTGCGGATCATTGCCGGGCTGGAGTTTCAGGATAGCGGCGAGGTGCGGTTGGACGGCGTAGATGTCTCCAGCCGCAAGGTGGCGGAGCGCCACGTCGGCTTCGTGTTCCAGCATTACGCGCTGTTTCGGCACATGAAGGTCGCCGACAATGTCGCGTTCGGCCTGACCGTGCGGCGTTCCAGAACAGGTCCGGCGAAAAGCCGGCTGGCGCGCCGGGATATCCGCGCCCGGGTCGATGAATTGCTGCGGCTGGTCCAGCTTGAGGGGCTGGGTGACCGCTATCCCGCGCAATTGTCGGGCGGCCAGCGCCAGCGCGTGGCCTTGGCGCGTGCGCTGGCGGTTGAACCCAAGCTGCTGCTGCTCGACGAGCCGTTCGGCGCGCTCGATGCCCAGGTACGCAAGGATCTGCGCCGTGCCCTGCGCGATCTCCACCGGCAGGTGGGACTGACTTCGGTGTTCGTCACTCACGATCAGGAGGAGGCGCTGGAACTGGCCGACCGGGTAGTCGTGATGAACCAGGGCCGGATCGAGCAGATCGGTACGCCCGAAGAGGTCTATGCGGCGCCCGCTACGCCGTTCGTGTCGCATTTCGTCGGCGAGACCAATCTGCTGCCCGGCGCGCTGTTCGGTCGCGGCGCAGGCGATCTGCATGTGCGCCCCCATGAGATCGTGATCGTGGCGCAGGATGCCCCCGATGACGGCCAGCCTCGCGCTCTGGCCCGGGTCGTCAGTCGCTTCCGCCGGGGGCCGCAGTGGCGGATAGAGGCCAAGCTGGCTGCCGGCGATCCGGCTGCCGGCGACAATCTGGTCGAGATCGATAGCGATCCAGATCAGCCGGTGCCCGCACCGGGGGATACGATCCAGATCCGCCCGGCCTTTGCCCGCACATTTCCGCAGGCCCCGTCTTCCCGCAGCACCCAGGGTGAACTCGCATGATCCGCAACTCGACCGCGCCCCCTGCCGGTTCGGACGCTGCCAACCAGATCGAACAAGGCATCGTCAGCGTGCGCGAAGCGCTATGGGGTTTGCGCTACGGCCAGATTTCGCTCACCGTGCACGAGGGTCGCGTGGTGCAGATCGACGTCACCGAAAAGAAACGCCTGAAACCGCAGGTATCTCATCCGACCTGACGCCAAAATGGTATATCAGCATCTGTAACGGCGTGCAGCGCAGGACACGACACGAAATCTCTTCATGGGCCGCCGCCTTTCTTCTTTTGGCTTTGCTGCCGCGCTGTTCGGCATCGCCGCGGGGCCGCTTCACGCTCAGGCTGCGCTGACTCCCGGCCATCTGACCCGACGGGTCGTCTTCGACGAGCAGAGCCCGCTCGCAACCAATGCGGCGCTGCTGCAGCGGTTGCTGGGTCCGCTTCAACGCCTGCGAGAAGTGGCGACGCTGGCCGACAAGCACGAAACCGTCGCGGTATACCCGTTAAACCTCAGCGCCGAGCGGTTTACCGTCTATCTGCCTAAACGGCGGCCGGCTGCGGGGTACGGCCTGCTTGTCTTCATTCCACCGTCGCAGGATGCGCCGCTGCCGCTGGGGTGGGCCGGCGTGCTCGATCGTGCCGGGTATATTTTTGCCAGCGCCGAGCGATCGGGCAATGAGGAGAATTTCGCCAGCCGGCGTATCCCGTTGGCGCTGACCGCCGCTCATGCGCTCACGCGCCGCTATCGGATCGATCCGGATCGAGTGGTTATCGGCGGCTTTTCGGGTGGCTCGCGCGTCGCCCTGCGAATCGCGCTTGCGTATCCGGATATCTTTTCGCGGGTTTTGCTGAATGCCGGCAGCGATCCGATCGGTGGCGCAGAAGCGCCGTTGCCATCGGTGGCTTTGATGTCGCTGCTCCAAACGCATTCGCGTTTCGCCTTTGTCACCGGTGACGGAGACGACCTCAATCTCGCCAAGGACGCCGAAACGCGAATGTCACTGTCGCGGTGGTGTGTCGAGGCGACAACGACCATTCGGCCGCCCAATTCAGGGCATGAGATTATGGACGCAAGCGCCCTGTCGCTGGCGCTAAGCGCGCTGAACCGGCCTGACTTGCCTGACCCTGCTCGTTTCAAAAATTGCCAGGCGAAGCTCGATGCGGCCTTGATGCAGGCGCGCAGCGATGCAGAGGTTCTTCGCGCGCAGCCAAAAAGCCCTGCTGCGGACTCCAGGCTCGATCGGCTGGATCGCACGTATGGCGCGTTGATCGAGGAACCAGCGAGCAATTGAAGGTTCGCGCCGCGGTGCATCGCCGTTGCGGGGCTTGCATATGCTCTGCCGCTCCCGCAAACTGCCGCCGGTCTGCAAAGGATACCGCGCTGCCTCAGGATGTGCCCGCGCTGTCGGTCAGCGATCTTCGCGTCGAATTCACGACTCACGACGGCATCGTCGCCGCCGTGCGCAGCGTCAGTTTCGATGTAGCACGTGGCGAATGCCTGGCCATCGTCGGGGAGAGTGGTTCGGGCAAGAGCCAGACTTGCATGGCGATCATGGGGCTGCTCGCCGATAACGGCCGCGTTTCGGGGAGTGCCAGGATCGACGGGACCGAGGTGATCGGCGCCGATCGGAAGATGCAGGCCAAGCTGCGCGGCCAGCGCGTCGGCATGATCTTCCAGGACCCGCTGACCGCGTTGACCCCGCATCTCCGCATCGGCGACCAGATCGGCGAAGCGCTGCGCACGCATCTCGGGCTCGATGCTCGGGGGGCGCAGGCGCGAGCGCTCGAATGGCTGGAGCGGGTGCGCATTCCCGATGCGGCGCGCCGGCTGCGCCAATATCCACATGAATTATCGGGCGGCATGCGTCAGCGGGTCATGATTGCTGGAGCCATGGCCTGCAATCCCGCGCTGCTGATCGCCGACGAGCCGACCACCGCGCTCGACGTGACCGTGCAGGCCGAAGTGCTCGACATCATGGCCGATGTCATGCGCGAAGCGGGCACCGCGCTGGTGCTGATCACGCACGACATGGGCGTAGTCGCGCGGCTGGCGGATCGCGTCTGCGTGATGAAGGACGGCGCCTTCGTGGAACAGGGGTCCGCCGCCCAAGTATTCGGCGCGCCGCAAGCCGATTACACGCGCCGGTTGCTCGATGCGATCCCGCGGCTCGACGGCAGCGGCCCCGCCCAACGCGCACAGCTATCGGACATATCGCCCGAAGCGCCGGTAGTCGTGCAGGGCGGCGACATCCGCGTGCATTTTCCGGTCGGTGGGGGCATTTTCCGCAAGGCGCGGCTATTGCGCGCGGTTGATGGCGTGGATCTCGCCATCCGCGCGGGCGAAACGCTGGGCGTGGTCGGCGAAAGCGGCTGCGGCAAGTCGACCCTGTCGCGCGCGGTGCTCAACCTGTTGTCTGCGGGCTCAAGTGATTTTGGCGGCAGCGTCACCTTCCTCGGCCGCGATCTTACCGCGCTCGACCAGAAAGACATGCGCAAGCTGCGCAAGGACCTGCAGATCGTGTTCCAGGACCCGCTTGCCAGCCTCGATCCGCGCATGACCATCGGCGCCTCGATCGCCGAGCCGCTGGTCACCTTCAGCCCCCACATCGCCCGCGCCGAACGCGAGGCCCGGGTCGCCGCGCTGATGATCAAGGTCGGCCTGCCCGGCCACCTGATCAATCGCTATCCGCATGAATTGTCGGGCGGCCAGAACCAGCGCGCCGGCATTGCCCGGGCTACCATCATGGGCCCGCGCCTGGTCATCTGCGACGAAGCCGTCTCCGCGCTCGATGTCTCGATCCGCGCCCAGATCATCGACCTGCTGATCGATCTGCAAAAAAGCGACGGCCTGGCCATGATGTTCATCAGCCACGATCTCGCGGTCGTCCGCGAGGTCAGCCACCGGGTGATGGTGCTCTACCTCGGCCGCGTCGTCGAAGAAGCCCCGCGCGACCTGCTCTACCGCGATCCCCGCCACCCCTATACGCAGGCG
>CAXTOI010000034.1:0-12835 GCA_964245645.1 uncultured Novosphingobium sp.
CCTTACGGCCAGTTGTTGCCATAGAGCTGCCGGTCGGCGGTGCGCCCGTTCTAAGGAATTCCAGTATGCCGTCTCCAGTAGCTGAAAGCCGCGGTCCAGCTTCGACGACTGCTCAGATGCCGATCCCCCTCTGACGTGACAGGTCCCATGACACGGAGGCGCCGCGCACGACGCCGGCAACGCTGCCCCAGTCGGCGAGCCCCAGCGCGCCGTGCCCCTGGAGCGCCGCCGCCGCGAACAGCTCCTCGGGCGAACTCGCTCCGCGCAGGAACGAGAAGTGGCTCATCACCTGAAGTTCGACGTAGGCCGTCATCAGCCGAACATCCCGTGGACGTACCAGCTGAGATCGCCCGTCTCGGGCTCGACGCCATCACCACGCCGGAACAGCCAGAACCGCTCGCCGCTTTCGACCTCGACGCGGAAATAGTCGCGCACCGCCCAAAGCTCATTGTCCGTCCGCCACCATTCGCCATGAATGCGCTCGGGACCGTCGCCCGCGGTCACAAGGTAAGATTGCCCGCGCCAGGTGAAGCGCCGCGGTGGATGGTCAGGGAGCAGTGCCACAACATGCGTCAGATGCTCAGGCCGGCGAAGCATTCTAACGGGGCGCTTCCATCGGGGCCAGCAGCCGGGTTCGTCCAATGGACCGACCCGGCGCATTGCGCGCTCGGGAACGTCGCTTTCGTTCGGAGCCGCACGAAACACGGCGGTCTCGCCGGCTCTGCCGACAAGCCGGTCGATCGCGGGCGCCAAGTCCGCCACGGCTGCATCGGACTCGATGAGCGAGCCTGCCGCGCTCGCGCCGAGCGGCTCGCTGTGCGGCACGAGCAGGTGCATCACCTCGATCCCGAGGCCGGGCTCTATCCGATCGAGTTTCAGCCCGAACATGCGCTTGAGATGCTTGGCATCCCGCGTCGCGCGAGATGCGCCGATCACGATCCGCTGCGCCTCGCCATCGACTCTGTCCGCCACCAGCATCGCGCTGCGGACGCCGAGGCCGCGCTGCCGAAGTACTCCGATCAGGTCATCAACGAGATCGCCGATCACCTGGGTGATGCTTTCCGGCGTTGTGATCGGCTCCAGCAGGCGAAGCGACACCTCCGGTGCCTCGAATGGGACCACGGGGGTTATCGGCTCGGCGACATGGCCGAGCGCCTGGTCGACGCGGGTGACGGCCGCGAGGCCGAGCCGCTTTGCCATCGGGCCGCGCGGAAGCCGGATGAGATCCGCCACCCGTTCCAGCCCGAAGCGCATCGCGGCTGTCAGCGCCGCTGCGTCGAGCCGGAGGGCGGCCACCGGCAGCCCGGCAAGTGCCGTTGCCTCAGCACCCGGCTTGAGAATGAGGGTGTTACTACCGCCGTAGCGGGCCAACGCGTGCGCCGCGCCGGGTGTGCCTGCGATCGCGATGCGCGCAGTAAAGCCCAGTCGCTGCAGGAAGCGAAGCAGCCGGCGGCAAAAGTGCTCCTCCCCGCCGAAAAGATGGGCCGTGCCTGACAAGTCGAGCCATAGGCCATCGTCTCCCGACACGCTGGCGGTCGGCGTCCAATGCATGACGCCGTGAAGCGCCAGCCGATCGAGCCAGGCTTGATCACCATCCGGATCGGCATCCCGGACGTCGAGATCAGCGACGAGTGCCCGCGCGTGGGCCGTCACCATACCCGGGGTCAGGCCAAGCGACAGCGCAACTGGGCACGCCGAGCGAATCAGGTCTCGCTGCCCGACGCGCTCGATCAGAACCGTCGGCCGATCATGCGCCAAGCGATTGACGGGCACCGGCGCCGCGCCGCGCCCACCTTCGTCGGGCGGCATCGCCTTGAACGGATGCTCGACCGGTTCCGAACGGCGCCCCAGCATCCGCATAGGCGGACGCTGATGGGCAGGTAGCTGCGCCATCTGGCCGATGACCTGGGCTTTGCTCAGCCCGCCATCCTGCGCCCAACGCGCGCCCGGTCGCCAGCCGCCGCCACGTGGAACCGAGCAGGCGCCGGGATCATCGTCGACGGCCGATGGGAGCGGCGCCGCAGGAGCGCAAGGTTCAAGCGGCCTGATTGGCCGCTCCGACCGCCGCAGCCGCTCGATGGCGAGTTGGGGCAGGTAGAGCGAGGCGACCCGTGTCATCGCAAGCCTCGACCACAATAGAGAAGGGATTGCCGTTGCGCTGTCTCACCAGTTCGACTGACCAGCACGCGTGGCCAACGCCCGGCGCAGGCAACGGCACGGACGGCACGCAGCCAATGCGCCAGCGGGTCATCGCCGCGGACGGACGTTTGAGCGGGTCGCGGCTGGACCTCGCCCATCGCCGGAGCAACAGCATCGGCGTTCGGCCGTCGGCCGCCGCCAGCTGCAGCCGCCTGGTGGCGGTCTGGTCCGCGACCTTCACCTCGGCGACCACGGCGGCGAAGCTGCCTTCGCGAAGAGAGTCCTCGGCCAGCGCCAGCGCCATCGTCTCGTTCTTGCCCTGAAGGTAGAGCAGCGTCGCAGCCGGCAGCCCGGCCTGTTCGAGGCCGGGCGCGTAGAGGTCGAGGCGGGTAAGCGCCCAGGCGACGTTGGCGCCGGGCACAGCAGCGAACCGGGCGGCAAGCCCCGCGACGAACAAGGTCGCGGCGGCATCGTCACCGAACGTCGGCGAAGCGGCGGTGATTTCGTGGAGGCCGGCGCCGTCCATGCCGCCCGCCCCGAGCCGACTATCGAGCGCCTCGATCCTGAACGCCAGCACCGGCCCACGCTGGCTTTGGGCCTGCGCGAGCTGCGCACGGAGCGCGGCTAGCTGACCGGCGCAGGGCCGATCGAAGGACGACGGTTGGGCGGACATCGGGCAACATCGACTCACTTGTTCGCTTTATGTTCCGGTGAGTCAGAGGATTCGTCAAGGCGTATGAATCCTTAGGTATGGTGCTGACCTAGCGTTTGCCGATCTCGCGCCAGGATTTCTCGCTGATTTCCACGCCGTGCTTCTTCGCCGCCGCCTTGATCCGCTTCCAGGCTTCGTCGCGCTCGTCGTCGCTCACGTCCTTCACCTGATTGAAGCGGGCGACCGCGTTGCGGACGTGGCTCGCGTTCTCGAGCGGCTCCTTCCGCTGCTTCGGAAACGCGAAGGAGCCCTTGGAAAGGTCGTCGCGGTCTTCGGTGCTGAGCTTTGCCATCATGACCTCCTGATCTCCGCACTCAACGGATGAGGGAGGCTGAGGGTTCTGCTCAGGCGACGGCCGGGTCCTGCCCCTGCGCTTATCCGACTTGCTCGACGGCAAGGCTGCCCGCCGGAAGCGTCTTGAGGATGTCCTTCGCCGACACCGATGGGTCCAGCCAATCGGCCCAGTCCGCACGATCAAGGATCGCGATCTGGCGGTCGTGGTAGGGCGCGATGTCAGGTCCGGGGTCCATCGTCAGCATAGTGAAGGCTTCACCGACATCGGGGTTGCTCCGCCAAATACCGGCAATACAGAACCAGGGCTCGCCCTTCTTCGTGAAAAGCCATTTGTCCTTGCGCTTCTTCTTCGGATCCTCGGGGGTCGTGAATTCATAGAAGCCATCGGCAATGATCAGGCATCGGGCGGTCGTGAACTCGCGGCCCTCGGACCGGAAATTGTAGACCGGCTTTTTGTTTGGCGCGGGCCAGCTCCATCGACGCTGCACGAGCTCGCCGTCCAGGCGGCTGGCACCTGTGCGCACGATCGGCGCTGTATCGGTAATCTTGATGTCCGCTCGCGGCGCGAGGTTGGGAACACCCTCAGGCGTCTTGATCTTGATCTTGAGGCCGTCGAAGTCCTCTATGATCGAGGCGACATCTACCTCCAGCCGGTAGTCATTGCACACGCGGGCAGCCTTTCTTGCGATCCGTCGTCGTTCCCATTATGTTCCTTGCATTATGGAGTCGCCAACACCCTTCGATTCGGAAGCTCCGCTCGGGAGCCGTCGTCCAATCATCCGGCGAAACCCGGACGATGCCAGCGAAATCGAGATGGTGGAGGCGACTTGGGGTTCCGATCCGCGGTTCGGCGCTGGGGTCACCTATCGTTTCGCACGCTCGGAGGGGCAGACCTTCCCGAGTAATCGCTGTCTGATCCCGGCAAGCGAATTCCACATGACAGTCGGCGATAAACGCTATCGGGTCACGCTCGACGGCGGCAATCACTTCTATCTCGCCGGCATCTGGGAACCGGCGATGGCCGACTGGCCGCTCTGCTACCGCCTCATCACGGTCGCCGCCAATCCTGAGGTCGCACGATATCAGGAGCGCCACGGTGCGATCATCCAGCGGCGCCAAGTGATGCAGTGGCTCGACGCACTGGTGCCAGAAATCGATCTGCCCGAAACGCCCCCGGCGCGGACCTTCATCGTTGAAGAAATCACATCGGGCTCACGGCGGCCGGTGCAGCAGGCGCTAGCGCTCTGAGGCCGGATTGCAGCCCGTGTGACGCAGGACCACGATCCTATTGTGACAGGCCAACTGTTTCGAAACGAAATTTTCACAAAAATCTGATTTGAATTCAACGGCTAAGATCAGAACGCAAAAAACAGACGACGGGGCTATGTACCTAGGTTATTAATAGCGCTGTGTGACACAGGGCATCAGGCATGAATCCGGTTGTTGAATATCTTGAGCTGAACGGACCCTCGCTTTCCAGCGAGATCGCTCAACACCTAGTGGATAACCTCGGCGTGTTGCCTGCCGCCGCACGCAAACGAGTCTCACGCGGAGGCGCTGACGTAAAGCGGCTTGCCGGTATCATTTTCCCCCACAAGGCGCGCTTGCTCTACCTCCAGCAACAATTCGGCTCGCCCGAATATTGGAGCAACCTCGCGGACGCGTTGATCTCGACTAACTCCGCGTACGGCTACGCGATCGCCGCTTTACGGCAACGCGGCGGACTGATTCCGACAGCCCAGTTCGCGATTATCAGTGGAGCACCGCTACGGCAGCAGCGGCAATTGTCGCCCGACACAATTTATACCCGACTGGCGGACGCCAAGCTGCTGACCAAAGTTGCCGTGCTAGGCGTCGGCGAATGTGTCGCCTTTGTTCAACGCGAAGAGCATTATTCTTACGGCGCCGATCTGATGCGGGCGCGCTTGATCACCGAGGATATTCTGCTCACGGCGGTCAAAGACTGGCTGCGGAAGCTCGGCATTGCGAGCTACGGCCAAGTGGCGGTTCGTGGCGACGAAGTGCCCCCCAAGGTGGGCACCTTTGCCTGGGATCTCTCCGCGCCCTGCTATCTAGGCCACATGGTCCGGAAAGGTGTCGGCGGGGAGGTTAAGCCCGGCTTCGTCGCATGCGACGTGTATCTGGGCGAAGATATGTCGGAGGCGGGGGTCGCGCCGTTCATCCGCAAGTGCGTCATGCTCCGCAGCATGCCCAAGGTTGGGCCATGCATGCAGATTCTCGTCGCGAACCGCTTTGATCACGGCGCCTTCAGTTTGCTCAAGCGTCACGGCATAATTCCCGCGACGCCGAAATCACTCTTCGGGGCCGAGGTGGCAGAAGCTTTGACTCAGCTTACGAGCGTCCTCGACAAAGCGGCGCGCTCGGTCATCGACCCGGAACAGTTCGAAGAGCTTTTCAGCAAGCTCAGCAAGATCGAGGGCGCAGCCAATCAGCTTCGCGGAACGCTTTTTGAGTATCTTGCGGCGGAAATTGCTCGCAAAACCCTCGCCCCTCAAGTGAGCCTCAACCGCATTTTCAAAGTGGCGGGGAAGGAAGCGGAGGCCGACGTCGTCGCCGTAAAACCGCATCAGGCAATCACATTGATCGAATGCAAGGGCTACAGCCCGCGTGCGACGATACCCGACTCGTTATTTAAGCGCTGGTTAGAGCACAACGTACCGACCTGCTTTGCAGCTCTAAAGCAGCATCCAGACTGGAGTGGCCTGCCGGTGACGTTCGAGTTTTGGGCGACAGCGCCACTCAGCGACGATGCGATGGCGCTGTTCATCAAAGCCAAGGCGACCATCAAGCCAACACGCTATACGATCGAGCTGAAGCTCGGCCCGGATCTGCAAAAAGTGATCAAGGGAACCAAGGACCCCAGCTTGATCACAGCGTTCGCGAAACATTTCGTGAAAATCGAGAAGGAGCCAGAAGATTTCCCCGAAGACCTGGATCTCAGCGAGTATGCCTTATGAGGGCCTCGCGGCCGATCGCCCTGGCTTATAACGGGGTAAGAAAAGCCTGACGCAAGCCGGTCCTCCGTGCAGGCGTTAGCCTGCCCGAGGATTGCGTGATATTCAGGCATGCCGGCCGGTGCCGGATCGACAAACCAGTTCCAGGAAAGGCGGATCGTTATGCCGCAGACATGGCCGTGTGTTTGGGTACGAAACAGCAAGAGCTGCATCGAGTGGGCGTTCGAGCGCCGCGCCGTCACGTACGATCGCGCGGGCTCAGTCTCTTCCCCAAGAGCCGTCCCGCGTCGCCGTCGTCGGTAAGCCGCAGCCGAATTTGAGCTTCCAGATCCAAGTCGCCGAGGTGATCGGTCGGCAAGGCGCCAACATTCAGGCAGCAAATGTATTGAAATCCCTCGACTACCGACACCTTCGCCGCCAGCTGTAAAGCCAAACCATATTGCCGCTGATCGACATCCGCGAACATACTGCTGTCGTGGACGAGCGAGAGAAATTTGCCACCGCGCCGCGCTCTCAGGGTCGCTACGACAAGGTCGAAACAGAAAACCACCATCTGGTCCACGCCGTCGCTACCCTGACGGTCTATCGCGAAAGTGAATTGATAGCCGGCCGTCTTTATGTCTACTCCTAGCTTGCCCGGCACTTTGTATAGAAACCGCGTGTATTCTGCGAATAACGCAATGGCCTCGTCGACCGCTGGGCGCCGATCCTCCAGATCCTGCTTGAGAAGCGTCCGGGCATGACCGATCTCAACGGTCAATTCGTCCTGGCGACGATCGAACCGCTTGCGCTCGTCAATCCGTGCCTTCAGCGCCTCAAGCCGGATGCTCAACTCAGATGCACCCCTCTGCAAGGCGATTAGCGCGTCGAGCGCGCCGCTCGACGACATCGTCTTAAGCACCGCGGTCTTTGCTGCGCTGGCGCGTGACAGATCGCCATTGCGCAGCAGGATCCTGTCCTGAAGGCGGCTGATCTCCGCGGTCAGAAACTGCTTGCGATTGGCGTAGACCTGTCGATGGAACTCCGAGACCTCTTCTAGGCTTCGCAGGGCCTCGGGGCGAAAAAGTGCCCCCGCATCCGCCAGTATCGATACGGGTTGGTTCCCGTCGAACAACGGCACCTCATTTGCACTTTCGCGGTAATAGGCAAGCAGGCGCGTGTCAGCGTGGTTGTCGTTAAGATAGGCATGGATCTCGCTGTCGAGGGTCTGAAGCCTCGCCTCCAACTCATGATAGTCTTCGCGCAGATTGAATTCCGCGACCTCGCGTTCGCGATCGACAAGCGCCTCTTCAAGGACGACGCGATCGGCTTCAAGGTCGCCAATGCTCTTCTCATTATCGGCTTCAGCGACGTCCGCGAGCGCCTTCAGGGCGGCGCCGACGCTTGTCCTTGCCTCCTGCAGCTGATGCAGCTGCCGTTGCACCGGCCAATTTAGCCCGAGCAGCAAACTTGTGGCCACACGCTTGGAGGGGCCCCGTTGTCCGCTGAACGCCGTCTGCGGATCAACAAACGCGTCTTTCCCGACACGGATGAAATAATAGGCTAGCTCGCGGAAGGCAGGCGAGAATTTGAATGTCTCGTCGGGAAGCCGAGCTTCCGGCGCCAGTCTCGCCGAGAGAGCGCACTTCCACTCCTCGACGCCGATCTGAGCTAGGTCGCCCATGCGCTCAGCCTCAACCGGCAGGTCCGCGACGAAGTCCCAGCTCACTGCAAGCTGTTTTGCCGACGCAGTGTTGCGCTCGACCGAGCACACATATCCGGCGGCGGCAAACTCCAGACCGAACGTCACACCATGAAGGTCTGGATGCGACAGGCACCTATCTTTCGCGAGATCCGATCCAAGACAGAAGTGGATGATGCGAAGCAGCGTCGTCTTGCCGAGGCCATTCGTGCTCTCGGTCTCATCGGAATCGGCGTTCGTATCCGCAAGTACGACATTCATCCCATCGACGAACGTAACGGGCCGGAAGGTAGGCAGATCTGACCAGATGCGGTTGATCATGCCCCCGGCCTCGCCGCCACATCACGTCGTAAGACCCCCTGATCGAGCAAGATGAGTCCGCCTGCGAATAAGATTGTCAGCCCGCTGGCAAACCGATCGAAAGTCCGTACTCGCCCGTCATGCCGGACGCGATCCCAAAGGGACGAGACAGTGTCGTTCTGGCCGATTGCAGTCACGAGATAGGCGGCGAGGCCCACCAGCGAGTGTTCAACAGGCACGTATTTGTTGGGGAGCGCTGACATCGCCGTCTATTTCTCGAAAATGTCGCAAATGATGAAGAGGTGGGCGATGATGCAGAGGCCCGCGGCCTCGCGCGCCTTGTCGGTGCCGCCGCCGCCCGCCCAGTCGTAGAGCTCGGTGAAGATCTCATCGCCACTCAACCCTTCGCCCTTGGCCCGCCGATATCGCTCTACAAATCCGCCGCTCAACCGCTCCGGGAAATCCGGATCGAGCTGAGCCGCCTGGACCAGAACGTCGCCCACCTCTTTCGATTTTGCGGATCCCATGGACAACAACATTACCGAGGCGGGTCCAAGGCCGTTCTTCTCGATCTTTTCCTGCGGAGGCACCGTGGCCAGCGAAGCCACCCCGCCGTGCGGCCGGGCGACTAGCAAGGAACGCGCGGCAACCTCCAGTTCGGCAAACCCAACGTCGCTGATCGAGCGAGACATCGCCTCGGCGTAACCCCGCTCGTGCCGGGTCTTCCAGTCAAGAAGCACGGTCGCCGGATAGGTCGCATACTGCCCATCGACCTTCACGTGATGGGTAGGGCACAACAGGATCAGATTGGAAACCCGGTTCAGCTCCTTAGCGGTGAGCCCGGCTTTGCCTCGGGGGCCGTCTTCGCTGATTGCATATATATGAGCGATTTGTCCCACCACGAGCGCAGGCGAGCTCGCGGTCGGCGACGCGATAATCGCTTCACTACAGTTAGGTTCTGCGCACCTGTTCCCCGACAGAGCGAACAGGATCTTGAGCGTTTGCTGCGTGTAGTTCCGTTTGGGTTCTGCACCCTTTTTATTCGCAACTGCAGCCATCAACGCACTCCCCTGCCAAGGGATAGCCGTCGCAACGCCGATCGTCATCACAAACAAGTCTGCTTTATGCCAGACGGACGGGACAATGTATCTTGAGGCGCGGTACGTAGCCGCCGCAAGAGGATCATGCACGGAGAGCTCTTCGATTTCGACGACGGCAATGGCTGGCTGTGGCCCCTCCGTCAGCGCCTCGGCGAATGAAATCCCTGCCAATGCCGAAGCCCACCTAAGGAAGTCGGAGGTTGAGGGGTTTTCGAGCGCCAAGGCAGTGCTGCTAAAAGTTGCCGATCTACCCGAAATTTACCGTCAAGTTCGCGCATGGATGGCCGGGCGCGATGTCGTCGGCTACCACGGGAAGCGGCTCGATGAGGAGCAGCGCGCCAGCATTGAACCCGACGGCCTTGTGCCGCTGTCGCCGGATATCTGTCCACACCCTGCTTATGCTGCGATATTTCGCCTCGAACGTAAAGGGCGGTCACGCGGAGGCGGTTTGACGGGATCGCGGCCGCTGCTTTCGGGGGTGGTGTCGCTCTGTCCACTATGGTGAGACCGCGCCGGTTGACTCGACCGCAACTACATGAACTCTCCGCCAAGCGGGAAAGACAAAATCCGCAAGAGAGGGGGATGACGTGCGTCTGGCCAATTTGAGTATCCGCAATTTCCGCAATTTCCACGCGATCGACGTGGCCCTCTCGGGCAATGTCGTACTCCTGGGCGAGAATCGCGTCGGCAAGAGCAACCTGCTCTTCGCGGTGCGCCTCGTCCTCGACCCGACGCTTCCAGATTCGGCGCGCCAGCTCAAGCTCTCGGATTTCTGGGATGGCTGCGATATGGCGACTTCGCCGGAGATCGCGGTCCATCTCGATTTCGCCGATTTCGACGCTGACGACGCGCTTGTCGCGCTGCTCACGGATTTCCGCATCGCCGCCAATCCCGCCGTCGCGCGGCTCAGCTATATCTATCGCAAGAAGCCCGAGGTCACCGGGGTTCCCCAGTCGGGCGAGGATTGCGAGTTCATCGTCTATGGCGGCGGCAACGAATCGCGCGCCATCCCTAGCCGCGTGCGCCGCCGCATCGCGATCGACATGCTCGATGCCCTACGCGACGCCGAGGGCCAACTCGCCTCGTGGCGCAACTC
The DNA here is from genome assembly GCA_964245645.1 of uncultured Novosphingobium sp. Taxonomy (GTDB): domain Bacteria; phylum Pseudomonadota; class Alphaproteobacteria; order Sphingomonadales; family Sphingomonadaceae; genus Novosphingobium. Next base: position 10,298 of record CAXTOI010000034.1, read on the forward strand.
ACCGCTGCGCCCTTTGCTCGAGGATGCGGTCGCCTCGGTCAGCCGCGCCGATCTCGACGGCGTCGCTGCCGATCTCGAGGCGGCGACCAAGCGGCTCGAGAATTTTCCTGCGGTCAAGGCGCTGGAAACCGCGCTGCGCTCGGGCATCCTCGATCTCGCCGGCACCGCCCATGACGTCGATGCGCGGTTGCGCTTCGCCCCTGCCGACCCGCTGCGGCTGTTCCGCTCGATCGCGCTCTATATCGACAATGGCCGGCGCGGCCTTGCCGAGGCCAGCCTGGGCTCGGCCAATGTCGCGCTGGTCGCGTTGAAGCTCGCCGAGTTCGCCTGGCGCCGCGCCAAGAACGAACGCAACTATTCGCTGCTGTGCATCGAGGAGCCCGAGGCGCACCTCCATCCCCAGCTCCAGCGCGCGGTGTTCGACAAGCTGTTTCAGGCACCCGATCCCGCCCAAGCGCTGATCGTCACCAGCCATTCGCCGACGCTCGCCGCAGCCGCGCCGCTGCGCGCGATCGTCCAGCTGCGCGCAAGCGCCGGCGCCACGCGCGCCTATTCGTTGGCTACGCTGGCGGTCAGCGACGACGAGCTCGACGATATCGAGCAATATTTGACCGCGACCCGCTCGGAGCTGCTCTTCTCGCGCGGCGTCATCTTCGTCGAGGGCGATGCCGAGGAAACCCTGCTCCCGGTCTTCGCCGACGCGACCGGCCATAATCTCGACCGGCTCGGGATCAGCGTCTGCAATATCGCCGGCATCCATTTCGAGCCCTATGTGAAACTCGCCGCGAGCCTCGGGCTTCCCTTCTCGGTCATCACCGACTGGGATCCGCTCGACGGCACCAAGCCGCCGCTCGGCAAGGCGCGCACGCTCGGCATCTGGGACGCCTATTGCGGCGTCACCGGGACGCCGCCGCTTACCCCCGAACAGCGCGCGCAGTGGCAGGCTGCCGACTTTGCCGGCTTCAGCGCGGGATGGGCGCAGGCCGGCATCTTCCTCAACGACCAGACCTTCGAAATCTCGGTCGCCAACACGCCGGGGCTGCAGGCGGCGTTGCTCGACATCCTCGAGGAACAGGGCTTCGGCGCGATTCGCAAGGCGCGCATCGCCGCCTGGCGCGCAGGCACGCCGGTCGATCCCGCCCAGCTCCTCGCGATGGTCGCTGATATCGGCAAGGGGCGACTCAGCGCCAAGCTCAAGAAGAAGCTCGCTTGGGACCTCGCGCCGCCCGCCTATATCGCCGGCGCCGTTGGCTATGTGGCCGCGCGTGTCTAACCATCTCGCGCTGGCGCGTGCGCTGGCCGATCTTGCCGGCAATCCCGAGCAGCGCGACGCGGTCGGCGAGCGCCGGCATTGCGTCGTCCTCGCCGGCCCCGGCAGCGGCAAGACCAAGACGCTGACCACCGCAATGGCTCGCACGCTCGTCGAGGATATCCTCGATCCGCGCGGGGTCGCTTGCATCACCTACAATAATGAGTGCGCGATCGAGCTCGAGACTCGGCTCGCGTCCTTGGGGGTGCTGAGCAGCGACCGCAATTTCATCGGCACCGTGCACAGCTTCGCGCTGACCCAGGTGATCATGCCCTATGCCCGCTGCATCGCCGGGTTGCTGCCTGACGATTTCCGCGTCGCCACCACCGCCCAGCGCCGCGCTGCGGTCGAGACCGCCTATGACACGGTGTTCCACGACGCCTTCGATCCGCACGACCGCTGGGCGTTCGCGGAAGAGAAACGGCGCCGCGAGGTCGACCGCAGCTTGCCCGCCTGGCGCGGCCTCAATCCCGAGCTCGCCGACTTCATCGAGGCCTATGAAGCCGAGCTGCGCCGCCGCGGCCTCATCGACTTCGACGACATGCCGCTGATCGCCTTTGCCATGATCAAGGCGCATCGCTGGATCCGCGAGGCGCTGCGCGCCCGCTTTCCGGTCTTGTTCGTCGACGAATATCAGGATCTCGGCCATGCGCTTCACGAGCTGGTCCTGCTGCTCTGCTTCGAAGGCGGCATGCGCCTGTTCGCGGTCGGCGATGCCGACCAGTCGATCTACGGCTTCACCGGCGCCAATCCCGAGCTGCTTCAGAGCCTCACCGCGCGCGCCGATGTCCGCGAGATCCGCCTGCGCTTCAACTACCGTTCGGGCGCGCGGATCATCCGCGCCTCATTGGGCGCCCTGGGCGAGGAGCGCGACTATCGCGGCGTCGATGGCGCGCCCGATGGAGAGCTCACTTTCTATCCCATCCAAGGCGGACACGATGCGCAGGCCGCGGCAATCGCCGGCACCGTGCTCCCAGCGCTCATCGCGCGCGGCTATCCGCCCGAGCAGATCGCGATCCTCTATCGCGCCGCCTGGCTCGGCGACAAGTTGGCGCAGGTGCTCGACGGCACCGGCACGCCCTATGTCCGCACCGACGGCAACGCGCTGATCAAGCGCAGCTCGCGGCTCGCGCGTTTCGTCGAGGGCTGCGCTGGCTGGGTCACCGGCGGGGGGGGGGGGACCCCCCCCCCCTATTGGAGGCGGGGAGCGCCAGCGCGCGCGCGCGGCT
>CAXTOI010000034.1:12845-14988 GCA_964245645.1 uncultured Novosphingobium sp.
ACCGGCGGCTGGCGCTAAGCCGAGCCGCCTTATGCTCGGCTGCTCGCTCAGGCGCTCGCGCTCGTCTATGGCGGGCGCGCCAGCGAGGCCGAGCAGCAGCTCGTCTCGCGCCAGCTGATCGGCTTTTTGCGTAGTGGCATCGCCGCCGGCGAGACCACGCACGCCTGGCTGCAACGGCTGTGCCGCGACCTCGTCGCGCCGTGGCGGACGCTGGCCCGCAATCCCCAGCAGGAATGGGAGATCTGTTCCGAGATGGTGGCCAAGACCGATCCCGCGCAAGGCAAGGACATGGCGCTCAACATCTTTGCCGGCCGCATTGAGGGCAGCGGCCGGCTCAGCCTCAGCACGCTCCACAGCGCCAAGGGGCGCGAGTTCGACGCGGTCATCCTTTACGGCATGAATGCCAGCGACATCCCGAGCAACCACGACCGCAGGTCGGCCGCCTCGCTTCGCGAAGCGCGCCGGCTCTTCTATGTCGGCGTCACCCGGCCGCGAAAGGAGCTCTCGATCGTCTATCAGGAATGCCATCATTCGCCCTGGGTCGCCGAGCTCTACCAGCGCAGCCAGCAAGGGTGACGATGTTATGAGCACCGGCCATCCCTATCAGGCGCGGGACATTCTGACCCCGCTCGGCGACCCCTGGGATGCCCAGACGCAGATCATGGTGCTGCCCGAGCATGGCGGCCTTCGCTTCCAGCGGACTGGCGAAGGCCGCTTCGAGACGTTCGACCAGCCGCCCGACCCGGCGACCGTCTGGATCCGCCCACGCATGCGCGCACCGGGCTATGCCGATCTCCTGCGCACCGAAAATGTCGTGGCGCGCGCAATCGAGACCAAGGGCGGCACCCTCAAGCTCGAAACCGTGCTCGCCCGCATCGCGGACATGGGGTTCGATGCTCCGACCGCCGAGGCCATGCTGCGCTACTTGGTCGGGCGCGGCGATTTCATCGCCAAGGTCAGCCCCAAGCGAAAGACCGTGCGGCTGTCCATGTCGGCGATCGCCCGCGCGCGCGAAAGCCATCGCAGCTTCGCCTCCTCCTTCGCCCATGAGCTTGGTGCGCAGTCCGAACACATCGGCCGGCTGATCGGCCATGGCCCGACCCTTGGCAGCGAACGCGAGGAATTGCTGCGCGCGCTGGTCGAGCGCCATGTGCCGCGGCGCTTCCATGTCGCCACCGGATTCATCGAGGGATCGGACCGCCAAGTCGACATCCTGATCTACGACCAGGTCGATTATGCGCCGCTGTTTCGCGCCGGCAATCTCGTCGTCGTGCCGATCGAGGCGGTGCGCGCGCTGATCGAGGTCAAGTCGACCCTGACCGCGGGCGAGCTCGCCGACGCCCTGAGCCATCTCGACGACGCCATGGGGCTTCGCACGCAAGGCCCGCCGATCTTTCGCGGCGTGTTCGGCTATCAGGGCGCGACCGCGCCAACGCTAATTGACACGTTCGTCGACCATCACCGTGAGCCCACCGATTTTGACGATGACGGGCACCAAGTCTTCTCGATCTACGATATGATCGACGCCGTCTGCGTGCTGCGCAGCACGATCCTGATCTCGGATTTCTTTCCAGCCAAATGGGATGGCAAGGCGGCGCCGACGCCGTGCATCGCCGAGCTTGCCAGCGAGGCCGGGCGCGACACTCAGGCCGCCTTGTTCTTCGATCGGCTGATACGCTTCCTGCGGCATCCATTCGAAGGGCCGCTCCACCAGCCGGGCTATGCCGGCCGCTTCGCGCCCGATGTCGAGAACCGTAAGGTCGTCGCGCTTTATCCGAACCGTGATTGGGGGCCCTATTGCATCGATGCCGGAATCGACCGGGTCGAGGGGCAGATTGCCGCCTATCATGCCTGGCTCGGCGGACAGCGTTGGCAGGAGCCGCCCTTCGACCAGGACTGAATGCCGCTCGTGGCTGGCCTGATCGGCGTCGCGCCGGGCAGGCTGGGCGTATCTGCTTGATCATGCCTCAAAGCTCCGACCTCGCCAGTTTCATCACACAGCTGGCGCATCATCGATAATCCCTAGCCGCAAACGAAGATCGTGCGTCCGGCGACTGATCGGCTATGATCGCGGTTCGTTCTTGGGGGTAATACCAAGGGCCCGATGACCTGACTCGGTTTAGGGATTCCCATTTTGTCGTTA
>CAXTOI010000035.1:0-14977 GCA_964245645.1 uncultured Novosphingobium sp.
AAAATATCTCCGTCAGCCCGGCCTTGAGCCGGGCCAAGGCTGCCTTTCTGCACCGGACAAGCAAAGAAAGAAGCCCAAGCCCGGGTCAAGCCTGGGCCGACGGGGGTGTGACGGGGGGGTGCTATCTTGATGAAGCTCCGACTTGATCAGACTCCCTAGAGTCTTTGCGAATAAGACGGTGCCAGCCTACTCGACGTCAATCGGAAAGACTCTAAAGCCGATCGGCAGCCTCGGGACAAACCGGCGGCGGGGCCACTGCCATATTGCCGATCGAGGAGCCAACGATCCATGACCGACTACACCGACTGGCTCGGCCGCAGCGAAACCCGCGTCGATCGCCTTGATCCTCAGCGTAGCAATGCCCTGCGCGCCGCTCTGGGCAACGAAACCCCGCTGGCTGATGGTGATGCGCTGCCTTTGCTTCATCACTGGCTTTACTTCTGGGACGTGAAGGCGCCCGCCGCGCTGGGCGAGGATGGCCACCCCAGGAAAGGCGGCTTCCTGCCCGCCGTCAGCCTGCCTCGCCGCATGTGGGCTGGTGGCCGCGTGGTATTCCACGGCACCCTGCGGCTGGGCGACGACGTGACCAAGGTGTCCACCATCCTGAAGGTCGAGGCCAAAAGCGGCAAGAGCGGCGATCTGGTTTTCGTTACCGTCGAACATGCGTTAAGCAGCGGCGGGCGCCTGACAATTACCGACGAGCAGGACATCGTCTATCGCGGCGCCGCGGCCGCCGGCTCGATCCCTGCCCCCGCCGATGATGCATCCAAGCCCGCAGCGGCGTGGTGCGAGCCGCTGGTGCCGGACACTGTGCTGCTGCAACGCTATTCCGCGCTGACCATGAACGGCCACCGCATCCACTACGACCGGCCTTATGCGATGGCGGTGGAAGCCTATCCGGGGTTGGTCGTGCACGGCCCGCTACAGGCGACCTTGCTCGCCGACCTGGGCGCGCGCCATCTCGGCAAGCCGGTCACCCGCTTTGCCTATCGCGGCCAGGCCCCGGCCTTCGATGGCGCCTTGTTGCATGTCTGTGGCGAGCCGAGCGACGGCGGCGCCGACCTCTGGACCTCGCAAGGCGGCGTCAAGAACATGGTCGCGACGATCGCCTGAACCGCGCCCGGCTTCTTCCGGGAGCACCGCATATGCCTTGCGCCCGCCCTGAGCCTGTCGAAGGGCTGCCTGTCTCCGCAGGGCGGGACCCAGCGGCACGATGCTCAACGCGGTCGCCGCACGGCACCGTACCGTCGCCATCTGGTACCCCGATCCCGGCCACTGCGACCGCGCAAAAACAGCCCTGTTCCAGCAGGCTGACCCCGGCACGACCAGCCCCGGTCAATTCCAACGCGGCTTCGGCCAGATTTTGCAAAGCCTTGCTCGGATTACTGCTCAGCACTTCAGCAAGCGCAGCCAGCGCCCGGGTCTCCTTCTCGTATTCAGGCGCACGGGAACGCCGGCGATCGAGTTCGCCGGTCATGACTACGCCGCCTACGCTGGTCGTATTTCCAGTACCCATTGACCGGCAACGCGTGTTCGAACGTATTGTGCCCTGCGACCGATATTTACCGATGGAGACTTTAGTGAAAACGATTGGCGGCGAAAAACGCCATGTCGCGCAACAGGCAAACGGGCGGTCCGAAAGCATCGAGGATTGTTTCGCACTCGTTGGCCAGCGCCACCGCCTCCTTGATCGCCTCGTCGATCCCGAGCAGACGCAGCGTCGTCGGGCGTCCGGCCGGATCATCCTTGCCGGTTCTCTTGCCGAGCTGTCGCGCATCACCGATCCGGTCGAGCAGATCGTCGCGAACCTGGAAGATCCGACCGAGGCTCAGGGCAAATTGCGTGAGCAGCGCCTTGTCGATCTGCTGCGAGTCACCCAGCAGTGCGCCCGCCTCGATCGAAAAACGGATAAGTGACGCTGTTTTCAGGGACTGGCATGCGGTGGTATGTTCGGCAGTCAGGATCGCCGGCGGATAAAGATCCATGATCTGGCCGCGCGCCAGGCCCGCTTGTCCGATGGCCCGCGCCAGCTCCGTCACCAGGCGAAGCCGCACGCCACAGTCCGGGAATGTCGCTTCGTCACCCAATAGCTCGAACGCCAGCGCCAACAGCGCATCGCCGGCCAGCACCGCGGTCGCTTCATCGAATGCCTTGTGCAGGGCCGGCTTGCCGCGCCGCATGTCGTCATCGTCCATGCACGGCAGATCGTCATGCACCAGCGACTGGGCATGCACGCATTCGATCGCCGCGCCGACGCGCAGCGCATGCTGGTATGATGCCCCGACCAGTTCACCGGTGGCTACGACCAGCGCGGCGCGAAAACGCTTGCCGCCGCCGACCACCGCATAGCGCATTGCCGCACCCAGCCGATCCTCGCTATCGTTGATCATGGGGATGGCATCCAGCAAGATGCGATCGAGATCCTGGCCCAGTTGCCGGGTACGAAGCTCAAGCCGGTCCATGGCAAAGGTCCGAGCCGATGAACGAGCGCCAAGTGCCTCGCGGTCAAGATTAATTTGCACGATAACCCTATCTAAAACGCGAATGCGTCGATCGCCAAACGGAACCTCCCGCAGTCTTTTGCATTCTCCAACTGCCTGCAGGACGCGCCCGTATCCGATACGGCGTGGTGCGGCAAAAGGTTTGGGAGACACAAAAATAAATGCCTCGCATCAGCGACGACAACGCGACGAAGAAGTTTGTGTTCCAGAGGAGTGCGGTTTGAACATCCTGCCGAAGCGGTAATGGCAAAGCCCATCGAGACGCCGCGAACCGCAATCATCGTCGGTGCCGGTTTTGGCGGCCTGGCCCTGGCGATCCGGCTTCAATCCGCGGGCGTTGCGACGACAATCATCGAGGCGCGCGACCGCCCCGGGGGCCGCGCTTATGTCTGGAAGAAAGACGGTTTTACCTTCGACGCCGGCCCGACCGTGATTACCGATCCTGGTTGCCTGGAGGAATTGTGGTCCTTGTCGGGCGACACCATGGCGCGCGATGTCGAGTTGATGCCGGTCCACCCGTTCTATCGCCTGTTGTGGAATGATGGCACGCGTTTCGACTATTCGAACGATGCAGCCGAACTTGCTGCCGAGATCGGCAAGCTCGACCCGGCAGATGTCGCCGGCTACGCCCGCTTCCAGGACTATGCCAAGGGGGTTTACGAGGATGGCTATGTCCGGCTCGGCGCAGTGCCGTTCCTGCATTTTTCGCGCATGGTCTCCGCCGCACCGGCGCTGATACGGCACCAGGCGTGGCGATCGGTCTATGCGATGGTCAGCAGCTTCGTGGGCAATGAAAAACTGCGCCAGGCCCTGTCGTTTCACACGCTGCTGGTCGGCGGCGACCCGACCCGCACCAGCAGCATCTATGCGCTGATCCATCATCTGGAAAAAACCGGCGGCGTATGGTTCGCGCGCGGCGGCACCAGCGCGTTGATCAATGGCATGATCGCCTTGTTCGAGCGGTTGGGCGGCAGACTGCTGCTGTCGGAGCCGGTCACGGCGATCACGCATGCAGGGCAGACGGTGACCGGCGTGGTTACCGCGACCGGCAAGACGCTGACCGCCGATCTGGTCGCCTCCAATGGCGATCTGGTGCATAGCTACGGTTTGATCGCGGGGTCGGATTATGCGCGTCGCACGCTCGCCGCGCTCAAACGCAAGCGGTTTTCACCCAGCCTGTTCGTGGTTCATTTCGGTCTGCGCGGCACGTTCCCGGAGATCGCGCATCATTCGATCCTGTTTTCGGACCGCTATCGGCCGCTGCTAGCCGACATCTACCGCCATGGCCGTATTCCCGACGATCCATCGCTCTATCTGCATAATCCCTGCGTGACCGATCCGGCGATGGCCGCGCCCGGCAAATCGTCGTTCTATGTGCTGGCGCCGGTGCCGCATCTCGGCAAGGCGCCGCTGGATTGGGAGAAGCTGGGGCCGCACTATCGCGACGTGGTGCTCGATCGCATCCGCGACCTGCTGATCCCCGATCTGCGCGACCGGCTGGAGGTCTGCTTCCATTACACGCCGCAGGACTTCCACGACGACCTGGGCGCGCATCTCGGCAGTGCCTTCAGCCTGGAGCCGGTGCTGACGCAGAGCGCCTGGTTCCGCGCGCACAACCGCGACGATCATTTCGCCAATCTCTACTTCGTCGGCGCCGGCACGCACCCCGGCGCGGGGATACCCGGTGTCGTCGGCAGCGCCAAAGCTACCGCCAGCCTCATTGTCTGAACCCGCGCGCTTGCAACCACGCGTATAATCCACGAAAATGAACCCGATGCGCGATTTACTGATCTTCATCACCACCGTCGCCGGGATGGAAATTTTCGCCTACGCGGCGCATCGCTGGATCATGCATGGGCCGGGCTGGTTCCTGCACGCCAGCCACCATCGCCGGCGCCCGGGCATGTTCGAGTGGAACGATCTTTACGCAGTCATCTTTGCCGGTCCATCGATCCTGCTGATCGACCTAGGCGTGCGCGGTGGCTGGGGCAGCGCCGCAACCGCCACCGGCGTAGGCATCGCCGCCTATGGCGCGATCTATTTCATCTTCCATGACTGGATCGTGCATTGCCGCATTCCGCACGGAATCGTCCCGCGCTCGGCCTATTTCAAGCGGATCGTCCAGGCCCATCGGCTGCATCACATCGTCGAAAGCCGGCGTGGCACGGTCAGCTTCGGCTTTCTCTATGCGCCGCCGGTGGCGCTGCTGAAACGGCAATTGCAGGGGGAGGGCGAGGGCCGGCTACGCGAGCCGCAATTGCCTCGATCCTCCCCCATTGCGGAGGTGGCAGTCCGCAGGGCTGACGGAGGGGGTGACCGTTGAGCGCATTTGCACCGCAACGGGTCTGCGCTAAACCCGCCCCCTCCGTCTCGCTGCGCGAGCCACCTCCCCCAGAGGGGGAGGATTTTGATCCTTAAAAATCAACGCGGCGCTGTCCACAATCCAGTGCGGAGCGCTTGCGGCGGAGCCTGCAACGCTCGCAACCCGGCAACCGCCAACAGCCCCAGCTTCCCCCCGGCACTGATCCGCACCCGCTCATCCCACGCTTTACTGCCGCGCTGCTCCACCCGTTCGCCGATCGTCCCATAGATCGCATCGGCCGCCAGCACCGCGAGTCGCGAACGGCGCGGCAATCGGGCCGCCCCGACCCGCGCCGAACTGCGATACGGTCGCGCCATCTCGACCAGCCGCGCCGCCCACATCGCCAGTTGCGGGCGATGCACTGGCGCGGCCAGTTCCGCCGGTGCGATCCCGCCTTCCTCCAGCCATGCCATCGGCAAATAGACGCGACCAGCCAGCGCATCGGGCACGATATCGCGCGCGATATTCGCCAACTGGAAGGCTATCCCCAGATCACCGGCGCGACTCAACGTATCGTCATCCGAAGGCGGCACGCCCATGATGATCGCCATTATCAGCCCGACCGTACCGGCGACATGATAGCAGTAGCGCAACAGGTCGTCGGTGTCGGCAGGGCGCCAGGCTTCGGCATCAAGCCGAAAGCCTTCCAGATGATCGAAGATCCAGCGACGGGGCAGCCCGGTTTCGCGCGCAACCTGCCGCAGCGCCTCGAACGGCAACGGCATTGGCGCATCGCTATCCAGCGCCGCAGTGGTCAGCGCCGCCAGCCGTGCATGATCGGCCAGCGGATCGCCCGGCGTCACGGCGCCATGTCCCGCCTCCTGCCCATCGGTGATATCGTCGGCAGCGCGGCACCAGCAATAGAGCAGCCATGCCCGTTCGCGCGTATCAGGCGCAAACAGCCGGCTCGCGGCGGCAAAACTGTGCGATCCGCGCGAAATGCTGTCGCGCGCCGCTTCGACCAGCGCCGCCCGATCGGCAGCGATCACGCGGGGACCGATATCATGGCGGGCATGCACAGCGCCCGGATCGCTGCGCCGATCGGCACCGGTGGCCGGCCGATGACCAGCCGCGCCTTGTCGGCCAGCGTCAGGTCGCCGCGGTAGAAGCGCGCGATCAACGGTTCGGGCAAGCGATAGAACCGCTCGAAGATGCGGCGGCGCTCGAGCGGACCGGCGGCGCGGAACATCATCCGGTTGAGCAGCCGGTAATAGGCAGAATGCCGCCAATGCGCAAAGAACTGCTCCCGGCTCCACGCCGCAATCGCCGCCGCTGACAGATCGCGCTGCTCGGCCAGTCCCAAAGCCAGCCGTAGCGCCCAGGAAAACGAATAACCGGTGGTGGCCTGGAAAAATCCGCCGCGCATCCCCAGCCTGGCCACCGGATCGGATCGCGGCCAGAACACATCGGGCCGGCCCGCAATGAGGATCGGCAACACCCCCTGCTCGCGGCGCAGTTCGGCACCCACGATGTTGCGCTCGGCCGCCGCTGCCCGCACGCGGCCGGTCACCACCTCGACATCCAGCTCTGGACCATTGCTGTAATAGGTATCCTCGACCAGCACCCGATCGAGGGCCAATGGCAGCGTATAGATGAAGCGATAGCCATCCATCTGCGGCACCGTGCCGTCCATGACCGTCGCCCGGTCGAGCAGACCGTCCTGACGATTCCGGCCTGCACGATCCCGGCTCGGCAAGGCATATTCCAGCCCGACGAATTTTTGCCAACCCAGTTCCAGCCCAGCCATTGCTCCTGCGGGTCAGCGCGCATCGATCACCACCGATCCGCGGATTTCTTCCCCGCCCCGCAGCACCACCCGCTCGGCATCCAGCCGCATGACGGCGCAATCGCAGCGCCACATCTGCGGCGCCAGCCGTTCACGCACCAGCGCATCGAGCCGCGTCGATTCGATCGAATTGTACCCCTGCGCGATCGACCGCTCGTAGTCCGGAAACGATACAAGATACGCTGGACTGCGCCAGGGCTGCATAGCCTCCACCCAGTACCGGCTGTGCGCCGGAATATCGCTGTCGAAGAACGACCAGGTGTGGTTTCCGCCAAACATGCTGCCCGCCTCCAGCAGCAACACCGGCAGCTCCGGCCGGGCGCGCGACAAGGCCAGCGCCGCCAGCGCCCCGGCTAGGCCACCACCGACGATGATAATCGGAAAAGGGCTTGGCGATGCGGGCACATGGTGGATTTACAGCGCCAGCCCTGTTAAACCAACCCCATGAATGCTCCGTTTCACGCTGCGGGGCAGACTATGGCCATTTTCGCGATGGGGGCGGCCATCGGCGCCAGCGCGGCAGCGATGACGATCATCGTTGCCTTGCGGTATCTGCTGACCAGCGGCGCTTTTGCCTGGGCCAGCGAGCGCCGGATGCCCGGCCTGCATGCCCGGCTACGCCCGCAGGTCCGCAGCGAAATTGTCTGGTCGCTGGCCAGCGCGGCGATCTATGGCATCCCGACCGGCGTGATAGCCTGGGGTTGGCGCACCCGAAACTGGACTTTGCTTTACCAGAACATCCACGCGCGGTCGCTGTGGTGGCTGCCCATATCCTTCATGCTCTGCCTGATCCTCCACGACACCTGGTTCTACTGGACGCACCGCCTGCTCCACCGGCCCGCCTGGTTCCGTGCGGCGCATGCGGTGCATCACGCCAGCCGACCGCCGACGGCCTGGGCGGCGATGAGCTTTCATCCGCTCGAAGCGATCAGCGGCGCCGTGGTCATTCCCGCGCTGGTGTTCATCATCCCGCTACATGTCGGCGTGCTATTGCTGCTGCTGGCGGTCATGACCTTCATGGGAGTGACCAATCACATGGGCTGGGAAATCTTTCCGCAAGGCATCGTGCGTGGAGTCGCCGGCCGCTGGCTGATCACTGCGACGCATCACCAGCTTCATCACGAAAGGTATCGCTGCAATTATGGTCTGTACTTCAGGTTCTGGGATCGGATTGCGGGCACTGACCATGGCCTTGGCGGTTTTTCCGCTGAACGGCGCGATGGCGGCGATGCCCGTCCCGCCCCTGACGCCGCTGGGAACCTCTGGCGTGATTGACGTGACCATCCGCGGGCTGCGCAACGATCATGGCGTCGTGCGATTGGTGCTATGCCCGGCCGCTAGCGGTTTCCCTGATTGCAAGCACGCCGGGATGCCGCAAATTGCCGCTATCACCAACCGGCAGGCGACTGCCAGCTTCCGCAATTTAGCGGCGGGCGAATATGCCATCGCCGCATATCACGATGAAAACAACAATGGCCAGCTCGACACGTTTCTAGGCATCCCCCGTGAAGGCATCGGCTTCTCGCGCAACCCGTCGCTGCGCCCACGCGCGCCCCATTTTTCGGAATGCAACTTCAGCCTGTCGGGGACTTTCTCGACGATCATCCAGATAAAATATCTTCTCTGATCGAAACCCGGGCGCCATTTTTGATCCAGTCGCCAGCGCATTACGAATGGCAGGCATGAGCAGCGTCGCAATCCACGGCCTGACGAAGCGTTTCGGATCGACAGTCGTGCTGGACGCCACGGATCTGGCCGTCCATGACGGCGAATTTGTCGTGGTCATGGGATCGTCGGGCTGCGGCAAATCCACGCTGCTGCGCCTGATCGCCGGCCTGGAGACGCCATCCGCCGGCCGCGTCGTCATTGCCGATCGCGACGTCACGACGCTCGATCCAGCCGATCGGGGGGTCGCGATGGTGTTCCAGTCCTATGCGCTTTATCCGCATTTGACGGTTGCCGAGAATATCGCCTTTCCCTTGCGCATGGCGAAAACCGGCCCTCGAGCTATCGCCGCCAAAGTCGCCGAAGTTGCCCAGGTGCTCGAACTCGCGCCATTGCTCGATCGGCTCCCGCGCGCCTTGTCAGGCGGGCAGCGCCAGCGGGTCGCCATTGGCCGGGCGATCGTGCGCGATCCCGCCGTGCTGCTGCTGGATGAGCCGCTGTCGAACCTCGATGCTGCGTTGCGCGTCAAGCTGCGTCATGAATTTGCCCGGCTGCACCAGCGGCTCGGCGCGACCATGATCTACGTCACGCACGACCAGATCGAGGCGATGACGCTGGCCAATCGCATCGTCGTGATGGCTGCGGGGCGGGTCGAGCAGGTGGGTGCGCCGCTCGATCTGTATCGCTCCCCGGCGACGATCACGGTGGCGGCTTCGATCGGTTCACCGACGATGAACATGATGCCGGTCAGCTTTTTGCGCAGCGACGCAGATGGCATCATTCTTGGATTGCCGGGTGGTGCCGAGTGCCGCGCCGCGGTCCGCGCGCCGCCCATGGCAGTCGGCACGCCGCTGACGCTGGGGGTACGGCCCGAGCATCTTCGCCCCGATCCGCTCGGGGCTTTCGGCGGTCAGGTCGAGCTGTTCGAGCGTCTGGGACCTTTGTCGTTTGTGCATCTCGGCCACGTCAAGGGCATCGAAACGCTCGTGGCCCAGCTTCCCAGCGAGCGGCATGTGGTATTGGGCGAGACGATCTTCTTCACGGCATCGCCGGGCGACCTGCATGTATTCGATGCAAGCGGCGCCGCACTTTCCCGCGTTTGCGGGCAAGACTCTACCCCTTGACCCCGCCGCTCAGCACCCCGCTGAAATAGAACCGGTGCAGCGCCAGGAACAACAGCAGCACCGGCGCGGTGGTGATGACGGCGCCGGCCATCATCAGTTCGGTGTCGCCGGCATGCTCGCGGCTGATCGCCGCCAAGGCCACCGGCAGCGTATACAGCCGCTGGTCGGTGATGACGATCAACGGCCACAGGAAATCGCTCCAGCTGGCCAGGAAGGTGAACAGCGCCAGGGTCACCACCACCGGTCGCAGCAATGGCAAGACGATGTCGGTGAAGATCCGCCATTCGCTGGCGCCGTCGATCCGCGCCGCATCGAGCATTTCGTCGGGTATTGCCAACGCCGCCTGGCGCACGAACAGCACGCCATAGACGCCGGCCAGCCCCGGCGCGAGCACGCCGGCATAGGTGTTCACCAGACCTGCCCATTTCAGCATCAGAAACAGCGGCAGCATCGCCACTTGCGCCGGGATCACCACCAGCGCCAGCAGCAGCTTCAGCAAGCCTGCACGTCCCGCGAAGCGCAGTTTGGCGAAGGCGTAACCGGCAGGGATCGTCAGCGCCAGACCCAGGATTGTCGCGGCGATCGCGACCACGGCGCTGTTCGCCACGGCCGGCAGCATCTTGTAATCGATAACCACCCCGGTCAAACTGGCATGCGCAAACAGCAGTTCGCGGTAATTGCCGAGCGATGGGTGCGCGGGCCAGAATGGCGGCGGGAACGTCGCTGCCGACCCTTTCGGCATCAGCGAGACGTTCACCATCCACAGCAGCGGGGCCGCCGTCACCAGTGCGATTGCGGCGATCAGGGCGGTGCGCAGCAGCGCGCTGGGAGTGTTCCGGTTCAAAATGACTGAGCCATCTACTCCCCTCCCTCCGCTGATCCCGAGCTTGTCGAAGGACGGAGAGGGAGTGGGGGGCGCTTCAGATTGCGGCCCATCAGCGCCAGCTCGGCCTCGTCGTGGCCGAAGGCGGGGACGGGAAATTCCCGATATTCTCGTGGGGGGGCGGCGACTGGATCAGCCTGCGCGATCCAACTGAAAACCGAGAATGCTGCTGAGCCGGCGACAAGCAACGCCATGTCGGGCCGCGGCCGTGCAACCGCCGAAATTGCCGCGCTCATTGATCGAACCGCCCCTTGTGCGAGGCCTCCAGCTTCGATTGGAGATGGGCTCCAGCCGAAATCGGCGCAAACCTGGCGGGATTGTCCGCGGACACGCAGCTCGGCAGCACTTCGATCGCGGTATTCGAGTCTGGGTCAAGGAACATCGCAATCGAGTAGCGGTCGCGATCGCCGGTCTTGGCGACCACCCGGTGCTTCGTCGATTTATACCTGCCGTTGGTCCAGTGCTCCAGCAGGTCTCCGCTGTTGACCACCACGGCATCGTCGCGGGGCGGCACGTCGATCCAGTTGCCGCTGCCGTCCACGACTTGCAGCCCGCCGACGCCGCGCTGAAACAACAAGGTGATGAAGCCATAATCGGTATGGGCGCCGGCGCCGAACTGCGCGGCGTCAGCGACAGGTGCACCCGCAGCCGGATAGTAAAGCAGGCGCAGGCTGACATTGTCGCCCGAATGCTCGGTGACGAAGAAGTCTTCCGGCATGCCCAGCGTGCGCGCCATGGTCCGCTGAATCCGATGGGCGCTGGCCAGCGCCTTGGCATAAAATCGCATCATGACATCCCGGAACTCCAGCGATGGCCAGCGTTCGAGCGGCAGCGGAGCGCGCAATATGTTGCGCATCGTGAACGTCTCTTTGAGGTCGGCGGGAGCATCGGGATCGAGATTCTCCTCGAGCAGACCCTGATAGCCGAAGTTCTCCACCGCCGACCGATAAAGGCACGCGCGCTTGGCTTGGCTATTTCCCTGGAAAAATGCTTCGCTTGCCCCGAACACTTCTTCGAGATCGGAGGGTTCGATGCCGATGTCGGCAAGTTGCAAGAAGCCGAAAGTGGCCAGCCCGGCATCGATGGCGCTGCCCGATACTGGATCGTCCGAAAGCTTTATAAGAGGAAGCGTCATCGCAATTGTCCGATCACTGGTGAGTCCCCTTCGTTTGATGCTCCTGTCGGAGCAAGACAAGGGGCGCTCGCCGGGTATCGGGCAAACGGATCGCGCGCCACGCCTGTCCTGCCACCGCCATGCCGCAACGGATGCGCCGCATCGAGCGCAATGATCGGGACACAGTGTTGCCAAAATTCGGCAGCCGGGATCGAGCTTGTCGCGCGGAAGCGTCCAGCTGACAGCATGAACTCTTCTATGCGACCGGATGCGCCAGCCTGAACGTCCGGGCTGGTCACCGCATATGTTCCAGCGCTTTTTTGCGGATCATTCCTGTTCGAGGTGCGCTTTCAATCGCTCAAGCGCCGCATCCCAATGGGCCGCGACATTGGCCAGGTAGTTTCGCGCAGCATCGATGCGCTCAGGCCGCAAAGCGTAGAGGCTTTCGCGCCCGGTTCGACGGCTCTGGACCAGCTCGGCCCGCTCCAGCACTTGCAGATGTTTGGCGATTGCCTGGCGAGTGAGACCGTGGCCGTTGGCCAGCGCGGCGATCGATCGAACGCTCCCATCCGCCAGCCGCTCGACCATCGCCAGCCGGGTCGGGTCCCCCAGCGCGGCGAACATTGCCGCGGCTGCCTTGGCTGCTTCAATTTTCGACATAGGCCTTGATGCGTTCTACCTGCACCGCCCAGCCACGATCGTTGGCCCGCCACGAAGGATCGATGCGATCCTCCGGCAAGGCTTCGAAGCCGGTCTCGCGCACGGTCAATCGCATTCCGCCCGCGACACTCTCGAGGTGGAATTCGACCAATGTCTTGGGTTCGCCTGAATAATCCTTGCCGGGCTCGTTTGCGAAGGGATGCCAGCGGTAAGAGAAAAGGTTTGGCGCTTCCATCCGCTCGATCCAAATCGTCATGTCCAACGTGCCGCACTCGCCGCTGGAATTTATCATGCCGATCTTGCCGTGACTGGCATGTCCGGGAACGAAGGGCTGCTCAAGTTCAACGCCGAACCAACTGTTGAACTGCCGGACGTCGGTCAAGGCGTTCCATACGCGGTCGATTGGGGCGGCAATAATCGCGTGGCATTCGACGACATCTGACATGGGCAACCCCCTGGTTGCAGTTTGCCTAATCGCACTTGACTAAATACGCAACTGATTAGTTGCAGATCGAATGGCTTCCGTCAGTTCAACCCCGAGGACGCATGAATGTTCAAGTCGGGATCCCATTGCGCTTAGCTGGCACGCGAGATGCCAAAGCGCAGGATGTGGTTGTGGAAGGCAGCTTGCAGCCCCACTTGGACAGATCGTCATTGTCCTTCGCGAGGTTCCCTATGCGCTGTAATCCGCTCGGCCGCACTGGCCTGTTCGTTTCCGAGCTGTGCCTCGGCACGATGACCTTCGGCGGCGCCGGCTTCTTCGAATATATGGGCGGGTTGGGGCAAGCCGATGCGGACCCTCTGGTCAGGGCCGCAATCTATGCCGGGGTCAACTTCATCGACACCGCCAACGTCTACTCCAGCGGCTTGTCCGAGGAGGTGACAGGACAGGCGATAAAGAATCTGGGCGTCGCCAGGCACGACGTCGTGCTCGCCACCAAGGCGTTCGGACCGATGGGCGAGGGACCGAACCAGCGCGGGCTAAGCCGCTCGCACCTGATCGATGCGTGCAAGGCTAGCCTGAAGCGGCTCGGCACCGATTATATCGACCTGTATCAGGTCCATGGCTTCGACGCGGCAACGCCGATCGAGGAGACGCTGCGCGCGCTCGATGTGCTCGTCGGCCATGGCCATGTCCGTTATATCGGGCTTTCCAACTGGGCGGCGTGGCAGGTGGAAAAGGCGCTGGGCATCTCCGAGCGGCTGAACCTGGCGCGCTTCCAGTCGGTCCAGGCCTATTATTCTCTCGCCGGGCGGGAGTTGGAGCGCGAGATCGTGCCCATGCTGCGCGCCGAAGACATGGGCCTGCTGGTGTGGAGTCCGCTTGCGGGCGGTTTCCTCAGCGGCAAGTACAGCGGCGAGACGAGCAGCGGCGCCAATGAGAAGGGCCGCCGCGACACGCGCGCCTTCCCCCCGGTGGACGAGGCGCGCGGCAGCCACGTAGTCGAGGCGATGCGGCCGATCGCGGCGGCGCATGGCCGCTCGGTCGCGCAAGTCGCGCTTGCCTGGCTGCTGCACCAGCCTGCGGTCACCAGCGTCATCATGGGCGCCAAGCGGCCCGATCAGCTCGCCGACAATCTGGGCGCGGCTGATCTCTTCCTCACCGCCGACGAGTTGAAGGCGCTCGACGAGGCGAGCGCGCTGCCCGCCGAGTATCCGGGCTGGATGTTCGCGGTGCAGGGTCAGTCTCGGCGCGATCAGGCAACTCAACCGCCTCGTGGGGCGTAGGGGCAATGCTGCAATAAGGTCGCTACTTTAGTTACTGCGAACGGGTCACGAGTTACTGCCCCGGCAACAAGGAGATTTCCATGCGCGTGTTCCTGACCGGCGCGACCGGCTTCATCGGTTCGCAACTCATTCCCGAACTACTCACGTCCGGCCATCAGGTGCTCGGCCTCACCCGTACCGACGCCGGCGCCCGGCGGCTCGAAGCGGCCGGCGTTGAAGTCCATCGCGGCGACCTGGAACAGCCCGACACGCTCGCCAGCGGCGCAGCATCGGCCGATGCGGTGATCCACTGCGCGTTCGACCACAATTTCGCGACCTTTTTCGAGAATACCAAGAAGGACGAGCGCAACATCGCCGCGATGGGCGAGGCGCTGGAGGGGACGCAGAAGCCGATCCTGATCACCTCGGGCGTTGGCATCGGGGCACCGCTAAACGGTGGCCTGGCGACCGAGGATGTGCTGAACCCGCGTCACGCCAATCCGCGCATCGCCACCGAACTCGCCGGCGCAGCGCTGATCGCGCGACGTATCGACGTGCGCACCATCCGGCTGCCGCAAGTGCACGACACCACCAGGGCCGGGCTGATCACGCCACTGATCGCCGAAGCGCGCCGTTCTGGCGCGGTGGCGTATCTCGGCGATGGGCAGACGCGCTGGTCTGCGGCGCACGTCAGCGACGTGGCAAGGCTTTATGTCCTGGCTTTGGAGAAGGGCGAGCCGGGCGCGCGCTATAATGCGTCGGTAGAGGAGGGTGTCACTGCACGCGCCATCGCCGAGGCGATCGGCAAGGGTACCGGGCTGCCGGCCCGCTCGATCGCGGCCGGCGAGATCGATCGCTACTTCGGCTGGATGGCGCCCTTCGCCGGCCTTGACATGAGCGCATTGAACGCTTGGACGGTGGCGCGCCTGGGGTGGGAACCGACAGGTCCCGATCTGCTTACCGATCTTGCCGGCATGGACTATTCAGCGCTCACCGAAGCCTGATCGACCGCCGTGCGACCGCGATGTCGCGCCGCTTGGCGGTAAAGTACGACATAGAAAGCGCGCAATAAAAATGACGGGGAGCCCGAGGGGTATGCCCCTCGGACCTTCCCCGTCCCCCCCTGCAACCCCCGCTTCCCAAAACCCAGGTTGAATTTCCCCCGCATTGCATCC
>CAXTOI010000036.1:0-14918 GCA_964245645.1 uncultured Novosphingobium sp.
CAATCAGCATCGCCGCCGCTGTCATCTGGTGGCTGTAGTGAGTCCGCACCCTAGTATCGAGGTTAACGGCGGGTGAGTACAGACCTGCGTGCGGGCTGTTGGCCATGGCGCGCCACGCGGTGATATCACGCGCCATGCCTGGTGCAAAGCTGCCTGACGCGGTGTTGCCGGGGCCGGGGCTGCAGGTCAGGATCTGCCGGGCAGCATGGGCCGCAGCCAGTCGCGCGGCCAGGCCCGACCAATCCAGCGGTGCGGGGCGGGCGGTGATCGGCGATGGCGTGGATAGACCGATCAGACGTCCGCCGAAATGGTCGAAAGGAATATCCATGACCGCGGTCTTTAGCCGTGGCTTGGTCAAGACCGGGTAAAGGCGGCCTCTGCTTGACATGCGTAGCCGCTGGGCCATTCGGCGTGTATGGCGCCGGCCATGTCTACGAACCCGGGTTTGCTTGCGGCCACTGATTCTCCGGATGCCGCTGCGCTGTTTCAACTTACCACGCCGCTGGCCGCGCGGCGGATCGTGGTGGCCATGTCGGGCGGGGTCGACAGTTCGGTGGTCGCGGCGCTGGCGGCAGCAAGCGGCGCCGAAGTGATCGGCATCACGCTGCAATTATACGATCATGGCGCAGTGGTGCAGCGCAAGGGCGCCTGTTGTGCAGGGCAGGACATCCGCGATGCGCGCGCGGTGGCCGATCGGCTGGGCATCGCCCACTATGTGTTCGATCATGAAAGCTCGTTCCGGACGAGCGTGGTCGAGCGGTTCGCCGATGAATATCTGGCGGGCCGTACTCCGATCCCGTGCATCCGCTGCAATATGGGGCCTAAGTTCACCGACCTGCTGGCGATGGCACGTGACCTGGGCGCGGATTGTCTGGCGACCGGGCACTATGTCCAGCGCGTGGTCGGACCGGGCGGACCGGAATTGCACCGGGCCGTCGATCCCGCGCGCGACCAGAGCTATTTTCTCTACGGCACGACCGAGGCACAGCTCGATTTTCTGCGATTTCCATTAGGCGGCTTGCCCAAGCCGCAGGTGCGCCGCATGGCCGCAGCGGCAGGGCTGGTCGTGGCCGCCAAGCCCGACAGCCAGGACATCTGCTTCGTTCCCGATGGCGATTATGTCAGCGTCGTGCGCGCTATCCGTCCGCAGGCCGAGGCACCGGGAGCGATCGTCCATGCGCAAACGGGCGCGGTGCTCGGCGAACATCGCGGGGTGATTCAGTACACCGTCGGGCAGCGTCGCGGGCTCGAGATCGGGGGGCAGCCCGAGCCGCTTTATGTCACCGCGATCGATGCCGGGCAGGCGCGCGTGATGGTGGGGCCACGCCACCTGCTGGCGGTGAGCGCTGCGCGGATGATCGAGACGAACCGTATCGGCGCGCTCGCTGCGGGCCCGCTGACGGCGAAGGTGCGGTCGCTGGCCAAGCCAGTGCCGGTTAGGTTGCGGGGCGGGGATTTTGGCGGGGGCGCGGAGGCGACAATCCTTTTCGCCGCGCCCGAATATGGCGTCGCGCCGGGGCAGGCTGCGGTGCTGTATTCAGGCGAGCGGATGATCGGCGGCGGCTGGATCGAGGAGACTTGTGCGGGCTGATCCGTAGCTTGGGATCAGTCAGGGTGCCCAGCTCTGCAGCTGGCAGCCTGGGCCATCGCGGAACGTCGCGCTCTGGTGCGCGATCAGCGGCACGCGGGCGGTGATCGCGCGGATGTCCGGGTTGTCGCTCAGCATGACCAGCGCCATGCCCGGTTCGAAATCCTTGCGGCAATCCTGCAGCTTGCGCCCCGCGAGATAATGGCACGTGCAGGCGATGCGCGCGCCGTAGGAGGTCGCGACGACTGCCTGGGCATGCAGCCGGTGCCAGAACGCCGTGATCGTCAGCGCACCGAGCAGCAGCATCGCCAGCAGTGCGTTTCGCCAGCGGTGGCGGCGCGGCCTGTCGCGTTGAGCGTTCCGCCCGGTGGGATACGGCTTTGCGGTTGCCATCGGGATCGGCCTTGCCCATGACCGGCGCGCCATGGGGTCGCGCCGCTCTTACTTCAGGATCAGGTCCCTTATCCTGCCGCTTGGACTGCTGCCAGCCCTGATCGGCTGCCACGGCCACACCGGGCGCGCGGTCGGCTCCGCTTCGCCGGGTCCGGCAGCGCTGGCGGCGGTCACCATGCATCCCGATGCGCCGCGCGAAGCGCTGGCGCTGGCGGTGGATGCCTTGTTCACCGATCCGGCCTTGCAGGAAACGCGCGCGGTCGTGGTGATGCACAATGGCCGGATCGTCGCGGAACGCTACGCCGCGGGATATGACGTCCGTACCCGGATGCTTGGCTGGTCGATGGCGAAGAGCGTGACCGGGGTGATGATCGGGCTGCTGGTCGCGGACGGCCGCTTGCGGCTGGATCAGCCGGCGCCGGTTCCCTTGTGGCAGCGCCCCGGCGATCCGCGCGGCGAGATCACCTTGCGCGAACTGTTGCAGATGCGTTCCGGCCTGCGTCACCGCGAGGATGCCGACCCCGTGTCCGATGCGGATACGGTGCGCATGCTGTTCCTCGACGGGCGCGATGATATGGCAGCCTATGCCGAGGCACAGCCGCTGGCTGCCGTGCCGGGCCGCGAATGGCGGTATTCGACCGCAACCTCGATGATCCTGGCCGATATCGCGGCGCGGGCGCTGACCGATAGTCACGATCCAGACATACGCCGGCAAGTGGTCGCCGATTATCTGCACACGCGCTTGTTCGAGCCGCTGGGGCTGCGCTCGATGGTGCCCGAATTCGACGCGGCGGGCACCATGATCGGCGGCAGCATGATCGAGGCCACCGCGCGCGACTGGGCCAGCTTCGGTGAATTCCTGCGCAATGACGGGACCGTACATGGCACACGGATTCTGCCGCACAGCTGGGTGCAGTTCATGACCAGCCCCGCCGTTGGCGCCGCGCCGCGCAATCGCGGCTATGGAGCGCAATTGTGGCTCAATGCGCCGCAGCCTGGCGGTCATGAGGAACTGTTTCCGGGTCGTGCGCCAGCCACTCTGTTCGCCTGCATCGGCCATCTCGGGCAATATGTCCTGGTTTCCCCGGCTCAGCACCTGACGGTGGTACGCCTTGGCAAGACCAACAGCGACAAGCGTGCCGCGCTGCGCGGCCGGTTGGGCGCGGTAGTTGGGCTGTTCGGCAGGAACTAGAGCTTTATGCGTTTCTGTCGAATCGCATGAAGCTCTAGAGTCTCTGTTTTCGCGTGATTCATCACGAAAAACGGTACCCACTTTTCGCGTCACGCTCTGGCGGCAGCTACGGTGAGCAATCGCAAAAAAAGGGCCAGTCCCAAAAGACCGGCCCAATAAAGTTTTGGGAGAGGATGCCTGAAAGGCAGGTTCGGACTACGCTGCAGCCTATTTTTGTGCAAGTGCGAAGAAGAGAAGATAGATTGCATTAATTGCAACTGCCTAGCGATTACAGCAATCTTGCTCGGCTGACACTGCCAGGGCTCGTCGCTATTCAGCCGCTTCCTGCGCCAGATCGACCCTCGCATCGAGATCGCCTTCGTCGACATGGCCTTCGGGATCAGGATGGATGATCACTTCGACCTCCGGAAACTCGGCGGCAATCTTGGCCTCCAGTTCGTCCATCACCCGATGCGCGTTGCGGACCGACATGTTGCCGTCGACCCACACGTGAAACTGCGCAAAGTCGCGATTGCCTGAGGTGCGCGTGCGCAGGTCGTGCACGCCGCGCAGCTCCGGATGGCGGCCTAGCACCTCGATGAAATGGGCCTTCTTCTCGATCGGCCATTCGTGGTCCATAAGCTGGAGAGTTGCCTGTTGCGAGGCTTGCCAGGCGCCCCAGCCCAGCCAGCAGGCGATACCCAGCCCAAACAGCGGATCGGCATGCGCGAGCCCGGCAAATTGGTCGAGCACCAGTGCCAGGATCACCGCGACATTGACCAGCAGATCGGCCTGATAATGGACGTGATCGGTGGCAATGGCGATGCTGCCGGTGCGACGGATGACATGCCGCTGCCAGGCCAGCAGCGCCAGCGTGCCGGCGATCGCGATCGCCGAGACGGCGATGCCGGTGTGCGCTTCTTGCGTGCGCGCCGCTGTAAAGAACTGGGCGATCGCGTGTACGCCAAGCCCCAGCGCGGAAAAGGCGATCAGCACCGCCTGGAACATCGCCGACAGCGCCTCGGCCTTGCCATGGCCAAAGCGATGATTGCGATCGGCCGGCTGGCCGGCGATCCACACCCCCGCCAGCGTCGCCATGCTCGAGATCAGGTCGAGCCCGGTGTCGGCCTGGCTGCCCATCATCGCCGTCGATCCGGTCGCCCAAGCGGCCCAGCTCTTGATAACCATCAGCGAGGCAGCCATCGTGATGCTGGCAAAGGCCGCGCTCTTGTTAAGCGAGGTGCCGGCATCCGCGATTACCGCTGGCGTATCGGGTGGGCTCATGGATACAACAACGTACTGGCCCAGCCACCGGTTGCATCGCGATCGCGGGTGAAGCGGCGGCGCTCATGCAGGCGGTGCGGCCGGTCGATCCAGAATTCCAGCGCGTCGGGCGCCAGCAGGTAGCCGGTCCAATGCGCGGGTCGCTCGATCGCTTGTCCTTCGTGATTATCCGCTACCGCCTGGCACCGCGCCAGAAATGTGGCGCGTGAGGCAAGCGGGGCAGATTGGTCCGACGCTACTGCGCCCAACTGCGAATCGCGGCCGCGGCTAACGAAATAGGCATCGGCATCGGCAGCGCTGACGGGCAACAATGAACCCTCGATGCGGATTTGCCGCCGCAGCGACTTCCAGTGAAACAACAGCGCGGCATGCGGATTGGCGGTCAGTTCGACACCCTTGCGGCTATGACCATTGGTGTAGAACACGAAGCCGCCGCGAGGCCCCAGATCCGCGCCATGCCCTTTCAGCAGCACCATCCGCACCGATGGCCGGCCGTCGGGCGTTGCGGTCGCCAACGCCATGGCGTTGCTATCGTTCGGCTCTGCGGAATGAGCCTCGGCAAACCACGCGTCGAACAAGGCAAACGGGTCCTGATGCGGGATCGCGTCGCTCGCGATCTCGGCTTCGCTCATCGGGTCGGTGGCAATGGTCATGCGCTCCGCCATAAAGCATTGCGCCAAAAAAGCTCGCCCTGTTGACAAACGGGGCAGGCACCGGTTTTTGGCCGCTTGCCGAAAGGCCCCGGCGCACCTAGCTAAGGCGCCATGGCAGCAGATCCTTATACCCAACTGGGCGTGGCCCGCGGCGCGAGCGAGAAGGAGATCAAATCCGCTTACCGCAAGCTTGCCAAGGAACTTCACCCGGACAAGAACAAGAACAACCCCAAGGCCACCGACCGCTTTTCGGAGGTTACCCGGGCCTACGACCTGCTGTGCGATGCCGACAAACGCGCGCGGTTCGATCGCGGCGAAATCGATGGCGAGGGCAATCCGATCGGTTTCGGCGGTGGGTCCAGCTTCGGTGGCGGTTTCGACCGATCGCAGCGCGGCTTTGGCGATGGTGCGGGATTCGGCGGAAGCGCCGAGGGGGTCGATCTGGGCGATCTGTTCGGCGGCATTTTCGGCGGCAATCGGCGGGCAGGCATGGGTGCCGGAATGGGTGCCGATCCGTTCGGCGGCCAACGACGCGGCGCTCCGCCCCGCGGCGACAATGTGCAATATCGCCTGACGGTCACGCTGCCCGATGCGGCCACCGGCGCCAGCCAGCGCATCACCCTGTCCGACGGCAAGACCATCGATCTCAAATTGCCCGCCGGGCTCGAAGAAGGCACCCAGATGCGGCTGGCGGGCAAGGGCGAAGCCGGGCCTGGCGGTGCCGGCGATGCGCTGGTGACCATTTCGATCGCGCCGCATGCCTATTACAAGCTGGATGGCGACACCATCAGGCTGGACCTGCCGATCACCCTCGACGAGGCGGTGAACGGCGCCAAGGTGAAAGTGCCGACGGTCGAAGGCTCGGTGATGCTGACCATCGCGCCGGGCAGCAGTTCGGGCAAGGTGCTCCGGCTCAAGGGTCGGGGCCTGACGCGCAAGGACGGCACCCGCGGCGATCAACTGGTCACGCTGGAACTCCTGTTGCCCGAAGCCGACCCCGAGCTGGCAACGCGGCTCGAGGGGTGGCGCGACAGCCGCGATCTGCGCGCCAAGTTCGGTGTCTGATCCAGGCATGATTGCACCCAAGCGGGACGATCGACCGGCTGACCGCAAACCCTCGACACGCCGGCCGACAGTCCCTCAGCCGGTTTCGCCGGCGGCGGGGCGGGGGGCGGCTATACGCTGGCATGAAGAATGGCTGGAAGCGCTGTAACAGCGCGTCGGTCCGGGCACCCGTTTCTTCATCGTCCTGCGCCGCGTAATCATCGGCGTCTGGGACGATGGTTTCATTCACGCCGGCAATCTGGCCTATATGGGCATCCTGGCGCTGTTTCCGTTTTTTATTACCGTCGGCGCGGTGTTTTCGGCCTTAGGGCAAGGGGCGGAGCGCAAGGCTTCGGTCGATGCGTTTCTCACCGAACTGCCCCGGGTCGTCGCGCGGGCGTTGGCGCCAGTGGCGTACGACGTGATGAATGCCCGGCATGGCTGGTTGCTGTGGGTCGGCGGGATCATCGGCTTGTGGACCGTATCCAGCCTGATCGAGACGATTCGCGATATCCTGCGCCGGGCCTATGGCGTGCCGCAGGACAATGCGATGTGGCGATCTCGTCTGGTGTCGATCGCCATGATCGTGGCGGCCGTCGTCCTGTTGCTGGTATCGCTTTATGTTCAGGTCGCCACGACCTCCGCGCGCGAAGTGATCGATGCGTCCATTCCGCGCTGGGCTTACCTGAAGGGCGGACTGAGCTTGTCGGGGACGATCTCGGCAGCGGTGCTGTTCGGCTCGATCTATCTGTTGCTGTTCACGCTGACCCCCGAGGCTTATCGGCGCGGGCGCTATCCCCGATGGCCGGGCGCGTTGCTTATCACGGTGTGGTGGGGCGTGGTCAGCCTTGCCCTGCCGCTGCTGCTGCGGTTCGTTTTCAAATACGACCTGACCTACGGCAGTCTTGCGGGCGTGATGATCGCGCTTTTCTTTTTCTGGCTGGTGGGCCTAGGGGTGGTGACCGGAGCCGAACTCAATGCTGCACTGGCCGAATCCCCCGAGGAGCGTGACATGCTGGGGCGAACCGATCGGGCGCAGGCTACGCCGCGCGATCAGCGAACAAGACAGGATGAATGAGAATGACGGGATTGATGCAGGGCAAGCGCGGCCTGATCATGGGGCTCGCGAACGAAAAGTCGTTAGCCTGGGGCATCGCCAAGAAATTGCATGAGCAAGGCGCCGAGCTGGCTTTCTCCTATCAGGGCGAAGCCTTGGGGAAGCGCGTGCGGCCGCTGGCAGAAAGTCTGGGCAGCGACTTCCTGATCGATTGCGACGTGTCCGACATGGGCGCGCTGGACAATTCGTTCGCGACGCTGGCAGCACGCTGGCCGACGATCGATTTCGTGGTTCATGCCATCGGCTTTTCCGACAAGAACCAGCTGCGCGGCCGCTTCTACGACACCACGCTCGACAATTTTCTGATGACCATGAACATCTCGGCTTACAGCCTGGTGGCGGTGACCCAGCGTGCGCGCCGATTGATGAGCGCGGGCGGTTCGATCCTGACGCTGACCTATTACGGCGCCGAAAAGGTCGTGCCGCATTACAACGTCATGGGCGTGGCCAAGGCGGCGCTGGAGGCCAGCGTCAGATATCTGGCCAATGACCTTGGGCCCGAAGCCATCCGGGTGAACGCGATTTCCGCCGGCCCGATCCAGACGCTGGCGGCGCGCGGTATCGGCGATTTCAACTATATCCTGAAGTGGAACCAGCTGAATTCGCCGCTGCGCCGCAATGTCACGATCGAGGATGTCGGCGGGTCGGCGCTGTATTTCCTGTCGACACTGTCGATGGGCGTTACCGGCGAGATCCATCATGTCGACGGCGGTTACAACACCGTTGGCATGAAGCAGGAAGACGCACCCGATATCGCGCTAGTCTAAGCGATGAGCATCACGATCAGAGGCGCCGTCGCCACCGACCTGCCGCTGATCAATGCGCTGATCCGGGAACTGGCCGAATACGAGCAGCTGTCGCACGATGTCCGCTTCGAGGAGGATACGCTCGGCCCTTATCTGTTCGGGCCTAAGCCGATGGCCGAGGTGCTGATCGGCGAGATCGACGGGCTGGCTTGCGGCTTTGCGCTGTTCTTTCACAATTTCTCGACCTTCGAAGGCCGTCCGGGGATTTATCTGGAGGATCTGTTCGTGCGGGCGACAGCGCGCGGGCATGGGCTGGGCAAGGCGTTGCTTGCCGAACTGGCGCGGTTGGCGACGCAGCGCGACTGCGCCCGGCTCGATTGGGCGGTACTCGACTGGAACGCGCCGTCTATCGCATTCTATGAAAAACTCGGCGCATGTGCGCTGAGCGAATGGACCGGAATGCGGCTGAGCGGTGCTGAATTGCGCTTGTTGGCCGACGGGTAGCAGCATTCGACGCAATTTCCTGTGGAAAAACTAACCAATTTGTTCTATTGGTAAAAATGATGCGGGATGGGATCAATCGGCGCGGCCTTATCAAGGGCGCATTGGCAGCAGGTGCCACGCTTGCGTTGCCGGGCCTCGCCCGAGCCGACGACCTCAGCCAGAATTTCACACGCCTCTTCAATTTGCTGCCCAGTCCGGTGCCAAGTGGCGGAGCAATTTCTCCGGTAGCGTCCACCACGGGCTACAGCGACAAGGTGATCGCCATCGCCCGCCGCGAATCCGCGCGCGCCGGTGCGCAGGTGGCCCAGCGCGACATCGTGGCCGTGGCCGATTTCGCCCGGCCGTCCTCACTCCCGCGCTTCCATTTCGTCGCTCTGGAAGCCGGTACGATACACAGCTTCCTGGTCGCGCACGGTCGCGGGTCCGATCCCGAACACGATGGCTGGCTGAAGAGCTTCTCCAACGCTGTGGGCTCCGAAGCCACCTCGCGCGGCGCTTATCTGGTCGGCGATGGCTATGATGGGAAATACGGCACCTCGCTGCGCCTGCAAGGGCTCGATCCCGATAATTCCAACGCCTACGACCGCGCCATCGTCATGCACCCTGCGTGGTATGCCGGGCCGGAGATGCTGGCGAAATGGGGCAAGCTTGGGCGCAGCGAAGGTTGTTTCGCCATGGACCCGGAGTTTTTCGGGCAAGCTCTGGCAATGTTGACCGGCGGGCGGTTGTTGTTTGCGGACCGGATCGAGGACGTTTAGGTAAGGGGAAGATTCTGGGGCCATGGGCCCCAGACCCCGTTAATGTCCGCGTTTTGTGATCGTTCGGCCATAGCGCCAAGCCGCGCCGCGCAGGCGTTTGAAACGCTTCGCGGCTCAGCGCATAGAACATTAACGGGAGCGCGAGGGCAATGGCCCTCGCACCTTTAACCATCTAAATTACAACGGGTCTTCCGCCTTGATAATCGGCTCGGAGCTGATCTTTTGGGTCGTATGTAATTCGCGCGGGGCGGAGAGGCTCGCAAGCACCCCCGCATCCTTTCCATAGAGGTCCTTGTACCGCGTCAACTGCCCCGAGGTGTCGCGGCCATAAGTGGTGTAAGTGATGTAGACCGGGAAGGTCTTGGTCATCGGCACGCGTGCATATTTACGCGCGTTGGATTTTTCCACGGCATCATCGGGCGTCAGGCCGGCGCCCAGCATACCCATGATCATGCCCAGTTCCACCGCCTTTTCGGTGCGGATGCAGCCGTGGCTGAAGGCGCGAACCGGGGCGTTGAACAGGGTGCGGTCGGGGGTGTCGTGCAGATAGATCGCGTGCGGATTGGGCATGTCGATCTTCATCAGCCCGAGTGAGTTGCGCGGGCCGGGTTGCTGAACGAGGGTGACCATGCCGCTGGCATTGGTTGTGGCGAGATAGCCTTCGCGCCTGGCGAGGCTGGGGCTGGCCGCCAGCTTGGCGAAATGCGGCTCGTGCTGGATGATCGATTGCGGCACCGTCCAATTGGGGTTGAACACCACGGCCTGCACCGTGGCCGATAGCTGCGGAGTGGCGGTGCGGCCGGGTCGGCCGACGATGGTGCGATAGGTGCGGATGATCTGGTGGTTGGACACCAGCCGCACCTGGAATTCAGGCACATTGACGATCAGATAGATCTTGCCCAGATCGCGTGGCAGCCAGCGCCAGCGGTCCAGGTTGACGCGGATCAGGTCGCGTTGGTCGTTGTCGTCCGGAGTAGTGGCGGCGAGCGCGGTTTTCAGCGCGGCATATTCGCCGTTGGCCGGCTCGAGCGCGGTCAGCGTGCCGGCGATGTCGTGAGTCGCCAGGGCGTTGGTCAGGACCGTGGCGGTGGGGATCAGATCGGCGTCAGGATCGACCGCAAACCACTCCGTGCGCGCCGCCATCGGCGTGCGCCCGTCGCGCAGGTCTTCGACCAGCCAGTCGAAGGTGCGGCTGGCCTGCGCATCGAGATCGAGCCCGGGTCCTTTCTCAATCGCGGCTTGCAGCAGATCGGCCTGGTAATCCGCCGGGGTCAGGCCTTCGCTATCGACAGTGGGGATGTAGTTGAGGAGCGCGGTAGCATCCGCCACGGTCCAGCTCATCACCGGCTCGACGATCGGGGTAGGCGCCATTTGTGCCGGCGTTACCGGCGGCACGACGACGACTGGCAAGCCATCGGGAGTCGATGCTGTCGGTGGGTAAATCACCGGCGCCGGCGAGGCGGCCGGATCGGGCAGCAGGCTGGCCGGCGGCGGAGGCGGCGGCGACGCGGCAATCGCCCCATCGCTCCACGGCGCACAACTCGCCAATGCCCAAACCGCAACACTCAGCCGCAACCCGAATTTGCCCGCCATACCTGCCAATCCAATTTTGTCGGCCCCTGGCCGCCATGCGACCACGCCGCCTTCGACCACGGCTGCCGCCATGCGCCTTTCGCTCGCTGCCATCAAGCATCCCGCCTGTCTCGAAGATGAATTGCGGCGCTGAATTTACGAATGGCCGCTTTGCTGCCGGTGCGGATGACAAGATGCAGCGCTGCGGCTATGCGCCGGCCATGGCCCGCCCGCATCTGCAAATGCCTTTGCTGGCAGCCATGGCCGGGATCGCCGTGTTTGCGGTGATGGATGCAACCATGAAGCGTGCATCGCTGGCGGCTGGCGTCTACAATGCAATGCTGTTTCGCAGCATGATCGGCACCGGGCTGCTGTTCCCGGTGTGGCGCCTCGATCGGCGGCAAAACCAATGGCCGGCGCCGGTGGTGTTGCGGCTGCACGGCCGGCGGGCAGCGGTCGTGGCGATCATGGCATTGCTGTATTTCTGGGGTCTGGAACGACTGCCGCTGGCCGAGGCCATTGCCGTGTCCTTCATTGCCCCGCTGATTGCGCTCTATCTGGCGGCGGTGATGCTCGGCGAACGGATCGGGCACTGGGCCATCGCCGGCTCGCTGCTGGGTCTGGCAGGAGTGATGGTGATCTCAGCGGGGCATATCGGCCGCATCGGCGGTGGCGAACAAGGTGCGGGCATCGCGGCGATCCTGTGCTCGGCGGTGCTTTATGCCTGGAACCTGATCCTCCAGCGTCAGCAGGCCCAGCTCGCTGCCCCGCGTGAAGTGGCTTTTTTCCAGAACCTGCTGATCGCCCTGATCCTGCTGCTGGCCGCGCCGTGGCTGGCGCAGCTGCCATCCAGGGAAGCGCTGGGGACGATCACCGCCAGCGCCGTGCTCTCCGCAATCTCGCTGATGCTGTTGAGCTGGGCCTATGCCCGCTCCGAGGCTCAGCTCCTGCTGCCGACCGAATATTCCGCTTTCGTCTGGGCAGCACTGGTGGGCTGGCTGTGGTTCGGCGAAAGCGTGGATGCGGCAACGCTGACGGGCGGCGTGCTGATCGTGGCAGGATGCCTGGTCGCGGCGCGAGGTGCGCCGGCCGAGCATGCCGAGCTGATTGTTGCGTGAGTGCCGCGATCGGATTTGCGCTGGAGAAGTCGCCGGCTTCCTGCCAGTAATATCCCGCGATCGCTTGACCTTGCGCTTGTCAACGCGCATCGGCTTTGCCGTCGAATTCTTTTGCCGCAGTGCGTCGCGGGGCAACCCGCAAGCACATTTTTGACAGCCGCCAGTAACAAGGAACCCGCATGACTCAGGTCGGACAAGACGCGCTCGGCACCCGTAGCACCATGTCGGTCGGGGGCAAGGACGTTGCCTATTATTCGCTGCGCAAGGCGGGCGAAAAGCTGGGCGATATTTCGCGGCTGCCGTTCTCGATGAAGGTGTTGCTGGAGAACCTGCTGCGGTTTGAGGATGGTGGCTTTACGGTTTCTATCGACCACATCCAGGCGCTGATCGACTGGCAGAAGAACCCGACGGAATCGAAGAACGAAATCCAGTATCGCCCCGCGCGCGTGCTGTTGCAGGATTTTACCGGCGTGCCGTGCGTGGTCGATCTGGCGGCGATGCGCGATGCCATCGCCAAGCTGGGCGGCGATACCCGGCGGATCAATCCGCTGGTCCCGGTCAATCTGGTCATCGATCACTCGGTGATGGTCGATGAATTCGGCCACCCCAAGGCGTTCGAGCAGAACGTCGAGATCGAATATCAGCGCAATCTGGAACGCTATGACTTTCTCAAATGGGGCTCGAAATCGCTCGACAATTTCTATGCCGTGCCGCCGGGCACCGGCATCTGCCACCAGGTGAACCTGGAGAATATCGCCAAGGCGGTGTGGACCAGCGTCGATCCCAGCGGCGCCACCGTCGCTTATCCCGATACCTGCGTCGGCACCGACAGCCACACCACCATGGTCAACGGCCTGGGCGTGCTCGGCTGGGGCGTCGGCGGCATCGAGGCGGAAGCCGCGATGCTGGGCCAGCCGGTCTCTATGCTGATTCCCGAAGTCGTCGGCTTCAGGCTGACCGGCACGCTGAACGAGGGCGTCACCGCCACCGATCTGGTGCTCACCGCCACGCAGATGCTGCGCAAGCATGGTGTCGTCGGGCGGTTCGTCGAATATTTCGGTGCGGGCCTCGCCTCGTTGAGCCTGGCCGATCGCGCGACGCTGGCCAATATGGCGCCCGAATATGGCGCGACTTGCGGCTTCTTCGGCATCGACGACAAGACGCTGGACTATCTGCGCCTGACCGGCCGCGAGGAAGATCAGATCGCGCTGGTCGAGGCCTACGCGAAGGAGCAGGGGTTCTGGATCGATCCCGATGCGGTCGAGCCGATCTTCTCCAGCACGCTGGGGCTCGACATGAGCACCGTGGTGCCGTCGCTCGCCGGCCCTAAGCGCCCGCAGGACAAGGTGTCGCTGCCCGAAGTCGACGACGTGTTCAACGCCGACCTTGCCTCGATTTACAAAAAGACCAATTCGCGCGTCCCGATCGACGGCAAAGGCCACGATATCGGCGACGGCGATGTGGTTATCGCCGCGATCACCAGCTGCACCAACACCTCGAATCCCAGCGTGCTGGTCGCGGCCGGGCTGGTGGCGAAAAAAGCCAATGAACTGGGGTTGAAGCCCAAGCCGTGGGTCAAGACCTCGCTCGCCCCCGGCTCGCAAGTGGTCACCGATTATCTGGTCAAGGCCGATCTGCAACGGCACCTCGACGATATCGGCTTCAACCTTGTCGGCTATGGCTGCACCACCTGCATCGGTAATTCCGGGCCGTTGGCCGAGCCGATCAGCGCTGCGATCAACGCCAACAACATCGTCGCCGCCTCGGTCATCTCGGGCAATCGCAATTTCGAAGGCCGCGTCTCGCCCGACGTGCGCGCCAACTTCCTCGCCTCGCCGCCGCTGGTGGTGGCTTACGCGTTGAAGGGCACGGTGGTTGAAGATTTCACCACTACCCCGATCGGCCAGGGCAATTCAGGCGACGATGTCTACCTGCGCGACATCTGGCCGACCAATGACGAAGTCGCCACCACCATGGCCGCCTGTGTGACCCGGGACATGTTCCAGGCGCGCTATGCCGATGTCTACAAGGGCGACAAGCATTGGCAGGCCATCGACGTGACCGGCAGCGATACGTATCAATGGCGCGCGGGCAGCACCTACATCGCCAATCCGCCCTATTTCGAGGGTCTGTCGATGACCCCGCCGCCGGTGACCGACATCATCGAGGCCAAGCCGCTGGCGATCCTGGGCGATTCGATCACCACCGATCACATCAGTCCGGCCGGCAACATCAAGGCCGACAGCCCAGCCGGCAAATATCTGATGGAGCATCAGGTCGCCCGGGCCGACTTCAATTCCTACGGCGCGCGCCGCGGCCACCACGAAGTGATGATGCGCGGCACCTTTGCCAATATCCGCATCAAGAACGAAATGGTGCCCGGCATCGAAGGCGGGATGAGCCGGCACGGCGCGGATATCGGTGCGATCTACGATGTGGCGATGCAGTACAAGGCCGAGGGCACGCCGCTGGTGGTCATCGCCGGCAAGGAATACGGCACCGGCTCCAGTCGCGACTGGGCCGCCAAGGGCACCAATCTGCTGGGCGTGCGCGTGGTGATCGTCGAAAGCTTCGAGCGCATTCACCGCTCGAACCTGGTCGGCATGGGCGTGCTGCCGCTGCAGTTCAAGGATGGCGACAGCCGCCTGACGCTGGGCCTGACCGGCGATGAAACCTTTACCGTAAGGGGTGTCGCCGAGCTTAAACCGCGCCAGGACGTGGAGGTGACCGTGATGCGCGCCGATGGTTCGAGCTTCACATTCACCGCCATTTGTCGGATCGATACGGCCAATGAACTGGAATATTTTTTAAACGGCGGGATTTTGCACTACGTCCTAAGGAAGCTGGCGGCTTAAGGAACCTCTCATCAAGTCGGAGCTTCACCAAGATAATGCGCGTAGGGTCGCCCCCCAACCCCCCGCCCACCGCACATCAACCCCCGCGCAGCCCCCGCTCGGGCCACAAAGCGCG
>CAXTOI010000037.1:0-14869 GCA_964245645.1 uncultured Novosphingobium sp.
CTTCGATCTCGGTCAGCGCGCTGCTGCGGGCGGCGGCGATGCGGGCGTCGGCTTCGGCGACCCGCTCGTCGATCACCTTGCCGGCGGCGGCGAGGCGGGCTTCGGTGGCCTTGGCGGCATCGAGCTTGGCTTTCGCGATCAGGGCGTGGGCTTCACCGCGCTGGCGGGTGTTTTCGGCGTTCCAGGTCTGCTCGGCGGCGTCGGAGGCCTTGCGCGCGGCTTCGGCGGCGGACAGATCGCTGACGATCTGCGCTTCACGCGCTTCGACCGTGGCCATGACCTTGGGCACCATGTGCCGGCCGATGACGAAAAAGGTGAAGCCGAAAAAGATCACCAGCCAGAAAATCTGGCTGGCGTAGGTTTCGGCTAGCTGCGCGATCTGAGGCATTTTGCGTCCGATAGAAAGAAAGGCAGCCCTTCGACAAGCTCAAGGTCGACGGGGTGAGGCGAGTGAAGCGCGATTCGCATTTCATTCGCTCCATATCATCACGTCGCTGCAAATTTACTTGGCGACGAAAATCAGGATCATCGACACGACAAACGACAGCAGGCCCAGAAGTTCCGCTGCGGCAAAGCCGATGAACAAACGCCCTTGTTGACCGTCCGCAGCGCCCGGATTGCGCAGCGCGCCTTCCAGGAACGAGCCGAAGACGTTACCTACGCCGATGGCGGCCATGCCGGCACCGATTGCCGCGAGACCGGCGCCGATGAGCTTTGCGCTTGCAGGTTCCATATCAAAAACTCCTCTTGAACATTAAATTACAGGTAAACTTAGTGAAGGTTCTCGGCATCGTTGAGATACAGCGAGGTCAGCAGCGCGAAGACATAGGCCTGAATCCCGGCGACCAGAATCTCCATCGCGCAGATGGCGATCATCAGCAGGAAGCTGGGCAATCCGACAACGGTACCCCACAGCACCCCCGACTGGGTGCTGGTGATGACAAAGCCCGACAACACTTCCAGCAGCACATGCTGGGCCATCATCGCCACGAACAATCGCAGCGCCAAGCTGAACGGGCGCACCAGGAACGAAATCAACTCTATCAGCGGGATCAGCGGTAAAAGCCACCACGGCGTGCCATGCGGCACGAACAGCGAGAAGAAGTGGAAGCCGTGCTTGGCGAAGCCGACGATCAGCACGATCGAGAACGACAGGATCGCCAGCACGCCGGTCACGCTGAAATGGCTGGTGACGGTGAACGGCTGCGCCCGCGCCCCGAACAGCCCCAAGGGCAGCAGCCCCAGCACATTGGAAAACAGGATGAACATGAACAGCGAGAAGATATAGGGCACATATTTGCGCCCGTTCGGCCCGACATTGGCGGCCAGCAGATTGTCGACGAAACCGGTCATGCTCTCGACCGCCATCTGCCAGCGCCCCGGCACCAGCTGGTGCTTCATGCCGCCGAAAACGAACACCCACAAAGCAAACACGGCGATCGCCATCCACAGCGCCGAATTGGTGAAGGCAATGTTATGACCCAGCAGCGACCAATGATCGGTGCCAAAAATCGGCTCGATCGTGAACTGGTGCATCGGGTCGACATTTGCCGCTTCTGCCACGCGTTTGCCCTCGACTGCTTCAACATATTTGGCAACATCCGCCGTGCCCCGGCAGGGTCACTCAGGAGGCCGGTTCGAAATCCGGATGATGTTCCTGAAGGCGGCGACGATGCCCAGCATCATGACCACCAGCAGACCCCAGGGCGACGTTCCGGCGAAGTGGTCGATGACCCATCCGATCCCGGCGCCGCCACCGATTCCCCCCAGCAATTCAGCCAAGACGCGGTTACCCAGCTGGTAACTCGAATTGGCCTCTACGCTCTTGTTCGGATTGGTCCGCTGATCTTCGCGCTCTCTGGCGGCCTTGAGCCGCGTGTCGAGCGCATCGATGCGCGCGTCTTCGCCGATGGGTTCCTCTGCCGGTTGCTTGTCGCTCATGCCGTGATCCTCTGATGCAAGGTTAGCATGATTGAAAGCACCCCGCCTAGGGCGCCGTCCCCTTAAGCGGGGGGTCTGGCCAAGTCAACCGCGCAGGGCTGGTCTGGATTGATCGCGCGAGTTGCCCACCGCTCGTCCGTCCTGTGCTTGTCGAAAGGCTGCCTTTTTCTTGGTCTGGATGCAATGCAGCAAGTAAAGGACAGCCTTTCTACCGGCTCACGACAGGCGAGAAGAAATCAGCCGGGGGCTACGGCCTCTCAAGGGCAGCGGCTGTCGCGTTGCGGCGCGCCGGCGCCGCGGGTCAGCCAGTTGCCGCCCGGGCCCATGTATTTCTCGCCCGGCTCGGTCTGCGCGATCAGCAGGCAGCCGGTGGTAAAGGCATATTCCTCGACAGTGGCATGCTGGGCCTGCGCGCGTGTGGAATAGACCGCCTTGCGCCGGATATTGATGTCCTCGACCATGTGGTGCAGCGTCGGCGACCCTGCGCCGACCGTGCCGAGATAACCATCGCCCTGTTCGCCGACCTGGCCGCTGGCGCGCGCGGCGGCGTAGGCCGGGTCGCGCGACTGCGCCATCGCTACGCTGCCCGACAGCACCAGCACCGCGGCAACAGCGGAATTCATGCGCATGCCCATCAGAAAATATCCTTGTTGGTATCGACCGTCTTGGTGGCGTCGCCTGACAATTTGTACACGACATCCATAGTAATATTCATGTTCAACTCGATCACGATCGGCTTGTCGGGCGCATTTACCGAAATGCACCCCGACAGCGCGATGGCACCGGCAATAGCCAGCACGATCGCACCAGCCGGGCGGCTATTCGATAACGCAGGCCGGCCAGTTCGTTGCACACGGTCTATTTCCCTTGATCCGAAGTTCATCATGGCTTGGTCTCACTTACGGTAGGCTGAACGTTTGGTGGGGCAGCCGGCGGCTGCGGGCGGGCGACCGGCTTGCCGTCGGCGCCCAGCAGACCCAGCGCACGCGGGTCGGGCAAATAGCTCGAATCATACAGCGACTTGAAATTCGTCATCAGCATGTAGAACGGCGCGTGAATGTTGACGTTGAATTGCAAGGGCAATCTGCCGATCTGCCGGGTGATGAAATTGCGCTTGGCGCCGGGCCCCTGGGTCACCCCGCGCATGCTGACGCGGGTGAAGATGTCACCCGACAGCGAGCCGTCCAGGCCGATGGTCAGCTGTTTGTAATCCAGCGATTTGAGCGTCTCGAAAGCATAATTGGCCATCGGCGTCAGGTTCTTGTAGCTCAACGTGCCGACGTAGGACACGCTGCCCCCCGGCGGGCGCGCGGCCAGCATGCCGCCCACCACCCTGCCGCCGTTCTGGTCGAACACCAGCGGCAGCCCGCCATCGAACAGCCCGGTGGCGCTGAGATTGGACATATTCATGCGCACCAGGAACTTGGCGGCGTCGACCCCATCCACGCGCATTTCATAGCGGCGTATTTCCGAAGCTCCCAGCGTCATCCGCGTTGGCAACAAGCGCAAGCGCCCATCCAGGAACGGCCATGTTGCGCCGTTGATCGCCAGGATGTACCCGGGCAGCAGCGCATAGCTCAGCACGCCATCATCGACTTCGACCCCCGGATCGATCGCGGCGATCTTCAACTGCTGATCGGGCGCGGAGACCAGCCCCAACAGGTCGGTGAAATTCACCGCGCCCGAAAGCCCTTTGACCGGACCGAACGCCGCTGCGAGATCCAGCGCTTCGGTGGCAAACCGGCCATGGCTGGTAATATGGTTGCCGGCCCAGTCGATCACGCCCTGCCCCGCGACGGTGCCGCGCACATCGGCCACGACCCCCAGCACGAGCGATGACAGCGCCTCGGGCTGCAAAGCCTTGTCGAAGCGAATGCCGTCCACGCCCAGGTCGGCATGGCCCTTGCCGCTGGCCAGATCGTGCCGCATCGCGAGCCGGGTAATCGCGCGGTCACTGTGCGGTTCGCGCAAGGTAGCCTGGGCGGTGATCACGCCGCCAGCAAGGTTCAACGCCCCGTCCCGCGCCACCAGCGGCTTGAACCGAGCCGGGCCTTGGCGGTCTTCGACCTGAAACGCAGCATCCGAAATCGCCAGCACACCGCCATCGTACCGCCAGTTGCCGCCCAGCTTGCGCAGGCTCAGCGGCACCGCGGCGAGATCGATAGCGGCACCGGAAAAAGCGCCGCCGATCGCGCCGCCCAGATCGGCATTCACGTCGTCGAGGAGGAAATGAGAAGTGGCCGCCCCCTCACCCAGCGCCACCGTCACCGATTTTGCCACCACAGTACCCGCAGATTTGCGCGGCAAGGCAAACCCGAGCGGCCCGCCGGCCAGATGGATGGGCAAGCCGCCGAATTGTCCCGCCAGATCGAAACTCGGAACGCCGGCCGCGATGCTGAAGCCGCCGGCGTTTTCCTGCACGATCGCCGCGCCGGCGCGCGAACACATCGTCAGCCGATCACGCAGCAGCGTCAGCGATGCCAGCG
Source organism: uncultured Novosphingobium sp. (assembly GCA_964245645.1). Lineage (GTDB taxonomy): Bacteria > Pseudomonadota > Alphaproteobacteria > Sphingomonadales > Sphingomonadaceae > Novosphingobium. The sequence goes on from CAXTOI010000037.1 coordinate 4,428, forward strand.
CGAGCCGGTCGAAAGCGATGTTCGTGCAGCCCGGCCACAGGTCGAGGCCGTGCGACGTCCACGATCCGGCAAGCGGCAGACGAAGATTGCGCGTTTCGCCGCCGGGCAGCGGGCCCGACAGCACCGCGTCTCCGGTCAGCATCAGACTGCCGCCCGCCAGTGCCAGCGTCAGATGCGGCACCGCCAGCGCGGCTGTGCCGGCCTGGTAATCGGCCATGCTCAGGCCCAGGCGATCGCGGCCGTCGGCGCCGCGCGCCATTGTCCCCGCGATCGCCGGCAATTGGCCGCCGGTCGTGAAGCTGCCCGAAAGCCGTGAGCCCGCACCACCGCTGACCACCGCAGCGCGCGACAAGGTCAACAGCGCTCCCCCCGATGCCCCCGCCAGCCGTGCCTCGGGCAGGAACAGGCTGCTGGCCGCACCCGAGCGGCGCAGCATGAAGCGCCCGGTCAGCCGGCTTCCCGGCGTTTCACGGGCGAGCACTTGCTCGATTCGCGCCAGCAATGGGCCGACCGGGGTGCTTGCGCCCGCCTGCCGCGCCTGATCGAGCGCACGCCACGCCGCTGCGGCCGGGATCAGCCCAGCCCCGCTCAGCGTACCTTCTGCGGTGATGCGCGATTCGCCGGTATCGGTGCGCAACTGGCCCTCTGCGGCCAGGGCCGAAGCAGCCAGGCTGCCGCCGTGCACCCCCTGCAAACTGCCGGCAAAGCGCGCGGTGACGGCGCGGCCACGCAGCGTCAGATCGGCCCCGCCGCGCAAGCTGTCGGCGCGCGCAGCGCCGATGGCCAGGCCATTCACCGCCCAGCCGACATGCCCATCGCCGCCGTCCAGCGCCGCATTAGCATTCAGGTCAAGCGGCAGGGTAATGTGGCCGGCCTGGACCTTTGCACAATGCAGGCTGGCCAGCTGCAACGGCCCCGACAAGCGCGGACGCTCGGCGGCAATGGCCAGATGGCCGAATAATTTGACATCGGCAGCGCCGCACCCCGCCAAATCGAGATGCGATGCCGCAGCCACCAGCGCGCCGCCGAAACCATCGCGCAGTCCCCCCGCGCCATTCAACCCCAGCCCGATCGCCCCGGCATCACTCGCGATCTCGCCGCGCCCATTTTCCACGCGCAACGCCATATCCGGCAGGCGAAACGGTCCGGTCGATGGCCCATACAGCAGCTTGTCGAGACTGCCGAAGCTCAGCCGGCCGTTACGCCAGCTGCCCCACAGGCGCGGGTTGACGAGCGTCACGCGGTCAAGGCCGGGGCCGCCGCCATTGACCCCGGCACTGGTGATGACCCGGTCGATCGTGAGATCGGGATGCGCGGGGTTGCCGATCACGACATCGCTGATAATCTGTTCGCGCAGCCCGATCGAGCCGATCCGCCATGTCGCCGGCACACCCTGCTTGCGCAGCATCGCGCCGATCTCATGGTCGGCGATATCGCCGCGTTCGCTCCAGACGATACCGGCGAGCAGCGCTACGGCGCCGATGCCGCCGGCCAGCACATGGCGACGAATCCGGCGGCGCTGTGCATTCCTGTCGGCCCCGGCCTCCAATCCATTCGCCCCTGCATCCATCATCCCACCCTTGCGCGCGAGCACAGGAAAGGCAATGCACACAGCTTGTCCGAACCGCAGATGAACGCGTCGGGGGGGGTGCTGGAGTGGCAGACGGTAACCTGTTCGATACTGGCGACGGCGCAGCCCTTGCGGGCCAGGACAACGCCGGCCATCGCGCGCGTCTGCGCAAGCGCCTCCTCGACGGCGGCGCCGAAGCACTCGCCGACCATGAAGTCATCGAATATCTGCTGATGACCGCAATCCCGCGCCGTGACACCAAGCCGATCGCGCGCACGCTTCTGAAACAGTTCGGATCGCTGGCCGGGGTATTCAACGCCGACCCTGCCGCGCTCGCCCGGCACCCCGGGATGGGCGAGACCAGCGCAGCGGCGCTGCGCATCGTCGCATTGGCGGCGCGGCGGCTGGCGCGGACGCAGGCCACCGCCCAGCCGGTGCTGAACAGTTGGCAGGCCCTGATCGACTATCTGACCATCGACATGGCGCATCTGACGGTGGAGCGGGTGCGGGTGCTGTATCTGGACACGAAGAACCGGCTGATCCGCGACGAGCATGTCACTGACGGATCGATCGACGAGGCCGCAATTCACCCGCGCGAAGTCATCCGCCGCGCGCTCGACCTTGGCGCGACCGCCATCATCATCGTGCACAATCATCCCTCCGGCTCACCCGAGCCGAGCCGCGCCGACATCCAGATTACCAACCGCATCGGTGAGGCCGGGCGGTTGCTGGGGATTACCGTTCATGATCACGTGATCATCGGGCGCGAGGGCCATGTGTCGCTTAAGGCCAAGGGCCTCATCTGATGTGCGTCGCGGCCTTTGCCTGGAACGCGCATCCGCGCTGGCGCCTGATCGTTGCAGCCAATCGCGACGAATTGCGCGAACGCCCGGCCGCACCGCTGCATGTCTGGCCGAATGGCATCATCGCCGGGCGCGATCTGCGCTCGGGTGGAACATGGCTAGGGGTCAACCCGGAGGGCCGTTGCGTTCTGGTGACCAACTACCGGGTTCCGGGCTATCCGCTGCCTGACCGCCCCTCGCGCGGCGCGTTAGTGACCGCACTGCTGGGCGATGCCGATCCGCTGCAGATCACCATTGCAGAATACAATCCGTTCAACCTGTTCTGTGCGGACACCGACCGCGCGCACATCCTGACCAACCAACCCGACACCCGCCTTGCAGTTTCCCCGGGCGTCGATGGCTTGTCGAACGGCGGCTACGACGAGCCTTGGCCCAAGACCCTGCATCTGTGCGGCGCCGTCGCAGACTGGCTTTGCGGTGCGGCGGAAGATGTCTCGGCGCTATTTCCTGCGCTTGCCGATGCCACGCCACTAGCAGCCACCGCCAACGAAGGTCCCTCGCCCGAATCCTGCTTTTCCTCAGTGTTCATCCGCGATGAGAGCTATGGCACGCGCTGTTCTACGGTGCTGGCAATCGACCGCAATGGCCACGGCATCATCATCGAACGCAGCTTCGACGCACATGCGCAGCCGACCGGTGAGGTCTCGCTGACTTTCCGCTGGTCCTGATCTGATCCCTCGCAGCGTTATTTGCGAGGCTCGAGCCAGCTTGCCATCGCGCAGCATAATGCCTATAGGCCGCGACCTCGGTCGGGACGTAGCGCAGCCTGGTAGCGCATCACACTGGGGGTGTGGGGGTCGGAGGTTCGAATCCTCTCGTCCCGACCAGAGAAACCAGCCTGCATGCCTGCCGACTTGCCCCGCCATTGCGCGTGATCCATCCTCACCGGCGGGGCGTATCATTGCTATTGCAGAGGATGGCCAGGATCGATGAAAACTTTTGCGTTCAGCTATCTTTCGGTTGCGGTCATCATGGTCGGGCTCGATGCGATCTGGCTGTCGCTGACGGCAACGCCGCTGTATCGCGCGCAATTGGGACCGCTGATGCTCCCCAAGCCGGTTATCGCGCCGGCCGTGATATTCTACCTGCTTTATGTCGTGGGCGTGGTGATCCTGGTGGTTTTGCCCGCCCTGACCGCGCGCAGCTGGGGCTTTGCCCTGACGCGCGGCGCGCTGTTGGGCTGCGTGGCTTATGCGACCTATGATCTGACCAACCAGGCGACCGTGCACGGCTGGTCGGCCACGATCACGCTGGCCGACCTCGCCTGGGGCACGACCTTGACTGCTGCCGCGGCAACCGGCGCTTATCTGATCGTCAGCGTGGTACTTGGCCGCTCGTAAGGAACAATTGACCGACGCTGCGGTGCATGCTTGTCCCGGACCGCCAATCCTCTATGCACGCCGCACGCAAGCAGAAGGGCGGACGCAACCATGGCCGGCAATCTCATCTATGTGCTGAACGGCCCCAATCTCAACCTGCTAGGCACGCGCGAACCGGCGATCTATGGTAATGACACGCTGGACGATATCGCCGGCCGGCTCGACGATCGTGCGCGCGAACTGGGCCTGACGGTCGATCTGCGCCAGTCCAATCACGAGGGCCATCTGATCGACTGGCTGCACGAGGCGCAGGCCGAGAATGCGCGCGCAGTGCTGCTGAACGCCGGTGCGCTTACCCATACCAGCATTGCGCTATACGATGCGATCTTGGCGATCGGTACGCCCGTTATCGAAGTTCATTTGTCCAACCCGCACACCCGCGAGCCGATGCGGCACAACAGCTATGTCGGCATGGCGGCGCGAGGCACGATCGCCGGGTTCGGCGCGCGCAGCTACCTGCTGGCGCTGGAGGCCGCCGCCTCGCTTTGATCTACTTCTCCAGCGGCACGCCCGGCTGCTGTTTCGAGGTGCGGATCGTCAGTGAAGTCTTCACACTCGCCACATTCGGTGCCGGCGTCAGCTTGCTGGTCAGGAATTCCTGAAAGCTTTGCAGGTCCTTGCTGACGATTTTCAGGATGAAATCGATCTCCCCGTTCAGCATATGGCACTCACGCACTTCGGGCAGCAGGCGCACGTGATCCTCGAACTGGCGCAACGCATCTTCGGCCTGGCTCTTGAGGCTGACCATTGCAAACACGGTGATCGCAAACCCCAGCTTGGTCCCGTCGAGATCGGCATGATATCCGCGAATAAGCCCCGCTTCTTCCAACGCCCGCACCCGGCGCAGGCACGGCGGCGCGGTCAGGCCGACGCGGTGCGCCAGCTCGACATTGGTAATGCGGCCTTCGGCCTGCAATTCCACCAGCAAGTGGCGATCGATCTGATCGAGACTCGACATGATCAAACGCCCTCCCGATGGATCGTTTGCGGGTTCGCGAATGCCGACGGAGCAGAAATATGTGCAAGATTCATTCGTCACTCGCCCCGCGCCGACAAGATTGTTATTTTCGCACGCAACATATCTTATGTGCAACGCGCAAGGGCGCAGGTCAAGCTTGCCTAAACCGCTTTGCCCGGCTAACGGCCGCGAATTCATCGTCTTGTCAGCTGATTTAGCGGGCGGGTCAATGAATGCTGATCGATGTCAAAGCTTGCCCAACGGCCGCCCGGCGCGCAATCGCCGTATGGCAAGATGGGGCCTGTAGCTCAGTGGTTAGAGCTGGCCGCTCATAACGGCTAGGTCGCGGGTTCAAATCCTGCCGGGCCCACCATCTGCGGTTCGCGGCGAAAGGGTTCGGAAGCGGAAGACATCGCTCGATGATCGGTCGGGGAGTGGCGCAGCCTGGTAGCGCGTCTGCTTTGGGAGCAGAGGGTCGCAAGTTCGAATCTTGTCTCCCCGACCAAATCTTTCGAGGCTCATGCGATAGCTCGGCGTCAAGCTGACAGCGAATCCCGGCGTCAGGGACAGCGGGTCGCAGAATGCCGGTTTGCGTTTTTGCTACTGCTCGCTTATAGATTGGGGATGTCCCGGCTGAAGCGAATGCCGTCGCCCTTGGCGACTTTCGCCAGCCGGGTTTTTTAATTTCCGCCGGGCGGCGTCAAGGCTCCCCTGACAGGAACCCCGGCGGGTGAGACAAGGACAATCGCGATGACTCGTCGCCGCCAGATATACGAAGGCAAGGCCAAGATCCTGTACGAAGGCCCGGAGCCCGGCACCATCATCCAATATTTCAAGGACGACGCGACCGCCTTCAACGCGCAGAAACGCGGCACGATCAATGGCAAGGGCGTGATCAACAACCGCATCAGCGAGTATGTCTTCACGCGGCTGAGCCATATCGGCATCCCCAACCACTTCCTGCGCCGCCTCGGCATGCGTGAGCAACTGGTGCGCCAGGTCGAGATCATCCCGATCGAAGTCGTGGTGCGCAATGTTGCCGCCGGCTCGATCAGCAAGCGCCTCGGCATTCCCGAGGGCGAGCCGTTGCCGCACACGTTGATCGAATATTACTACAAGGACGATGCGCTGGGCGATCCAATGATCGCCGAAGAGCACATCGCCTGCTTCGGCTGGGCTACCAACGAGGAAATGCAGGACATCTCGTCGATGGCGATCCGCGTCAACGATTTCCTTTGCGGCATGTTCTCGGCGGTCAATATCCGCCTGGTCGACTTCAAACTGGAATTCGGCCGCGTATGGGACGGCGATTACAGCCGGGTGATCCTGGCCGACGAGATCAGCCCGGATGGCTGCCGCTTGTGGGACATGACCACCGGCGACAAGCTCGACAAGGACCGCTTCCGCCAGGACCTGGGCGGAGAGGCAGAGGCTTACCAGGAAGTGGCCCGCAGGCTGGGCCTGTTGCAGGAAGACAGCGGCCCCAGCGAAGTGCTGGATTTGACCAAGCATCGGAAGTTGCGGGGGAAATAGAAGCGAACACAGCGGGCGCTGGAAGGGTTATCCGGAGCGTCTGGCCAGCTTCGATCTTCCCGTTATGGGGAAGTGGCAGTCGTCTCGCGCTTTAGTCGGCTTCCCAAATTTCGGCATCAAGCTGGCGGCCGCGATGGGAGCCAAGCTTTATTGCAGAAACTCCGGATATGAATCAACCTGACGTCATCCAAATCTAGACGGCGATCGGGAATTTTCGCGAGCAGAAGGCGCAATCTACGGTGATCATGCCGTCTTCGCCGCGCATCGAGGCGCGCTCTTCTTCCGGGAAACGGGCCAGGACGTCGCGGTAATGGTCCGGGGTGCAGCGGCAGCCGCGCTGCAGTGGTGCGACAGGGGTTACGCGGACCTCGGCTTCTTCGTGGAACAAGCGCCAGATCAGGTCTTCGAGCGGGAGGGCGGGATCGACGAGTTCCTCGGCGCGGGTGCTGCCGGCCAGCGTGGCGACATGCTCCCATTCGGGATGCGCGAGATTGACGTGGAGGCGCTCGCGCCCGTCTTCGCCTTCGGCGAGGTGCTGGACCAGCAGGCCACCGGCGACGCAGCGATCGCCACTGGTATCGACGCCGACGCGGATCAGCGTGGGAACTTGTTCGGATTGCATGAAATAGGCCTGGCAGGCTTCGGCGAGCGACGCGCCTTCAAGCGGCACGATCCCTTGATAGCGCTGCCCGGTGCTGGCCAGATCGAAGGTGATGGCGAGATAGCCCTGGCCGATCAGGGCGTGGAGCGAGGGCTGCGCGCCCAGCGTCGCCAATCGATCGGCATCGTGCTGGACATAACCGCGCAGCTCGCCGTTGCGGCAATCGCAGACCAGCAGGTCGACGACGCCGCCCTCGGTCTGGGCCTGCATCGTCAACTGGCTGTCGGCATCCTTCAACAGCGCGCCGAGCAGCGCCACCAGCACCAGCGCTTCGGCGAGCAGATCGCGCAGAACGGGCGGATAATCGTGCGCCGCCAGCACTTCGCCGAGCACGGAGCCCAGCCGCACGGCCCGCCCACGCGCGTGGCGGCCCGGGATGGTGAAGGACAGGACTTCATCCATCGCCCGCCGGTTGTCCAAGGCGAAGGGCGCGTTCACAGCTGACCGAACACCCAGCGCAGCACCGATTTCTGCGCATGGATGCGGTTTTCGGCTTCGTCCCAGACCACCGAGCGGGGACTGTCGATGACCGTGTCGGTCACCTCCTCGCCGCGGTGCGCGGGCAGGCAATGCATGAACACCGCATTCTGCGAGGCCGCGGCCATCAATGCATCATCGACCTGATAGGGGTGCATCGCGGCGATCTTGGCTTCGTCGCCGGGCTGACCCATCGATACCCACGTGTCGGTGACCACCACCTGGGCGCCGGCCACCGCCTCGCGCGCGTCCCGGGTGAAACGGATATCCGCCCCGGCGGCGCGCGCACGGGCGACGAAGCTGGCGTCGGGATCGTATCCGGCCGGGCTGCCGATGCGGATGGTGAATTTCAGCAATCCTGCCGCCTCGATCAACGACTGCAGCACATTGTTGCCATCGCCCAGCCAGGCCATCTGCAGCCCCGGCAAGGCAAAGCCATGCTCCACCAGCGTCAGCAGATCGGCGACGATCTGGCAGGGGTGCGAGCGATCGGTCAGGCCGTTGATTACCGGCACGCTGGCGTATCGCGCCAGTTCCTCGATCTTGGCGTGATCATCGGTGCGGATCATGATCGCATCGACCATGCGGCTGAGCACACGCGCGGTGTCGGCGATCGATTCGCCGCGCCCCAATTGCATCCCGCCCGCTTCCATGACGATGGCGCTGCCGCCTAACTGGCGCATGGCCATGTCGAACGAGACGCGGGTACGCGTCGAACTCTTTTCGAAGATCATCGCCAGGACATGGCCGGCCAGCGGCGCATCGGCGTCGCTTGCACCTTTGGGCCGGTTGCGCCGCGCCGCCTTGCGATCCAGCGCATCGTCGATCATCGCCACCACGGCATCGCCGCCGGCGTCGGACAAGTCGAGAAAATGCCTGTGCAGCAAGCCTGCCATCACGCAGGCTCCGTGACGCTGTAGCTCGCCGCGGCGGCCGAAAGCTTGTTCATGAATTCATCGATGTGGCTGTCGTCGATCACCAGCGGCGGGACCACGCGCATGGTGTTTTCGCCGCCGGAAACGCTCAGCAATTGATGATGATCGCGCATATGCGCAACGAATGCGCGCGCCTCGACCTTGAGCTGGATGCCGAGCAGCAAGCCGCGGCCACGCACTTCCACGAAGATCTCGGGATAATTGCCGATGAACTGCTCCAGCCGCGTGCGCAGCCGGTCGCCCTTGGCGCGCACCTCGGCCAGGAATTCATCGTTAGCGACGACATCGAGCACCGCTTCGCCGGCCGCCATGCCGAGCGGATTGCCGCCGTAAGTCGAGCCATGCGCGCCGATGACCATGCCGCGCGCCGCCTTTTCCGTCGCGAGGCAGGCGCCGAGCGGGAAACCGCCGCCCAGGCCCTTGGCGGTGGCGAGGATATCAGGGGTGATGCCGTATTGCTCATAGGCGTAGAAGGTGCCGCTGCGCGCAACGCCGCATTGTACCTCGTCGAGCACCAGCATCAGGTCGTGTTCGTCAGCGAGTTGCCGCAAGCCGGTCATGAACGCGTTGGACGCAGGGCGGATACCGCCCTCGCCCTGGATCGGCTCGACCAGGAAGCCGGCGGTTTGCGGGCCGATCGCCGCCTTTACCGCATCGAGATCGTTGAACTCGACATATTTGAAGCCCGGCAGCAGCGGCAGGAAACCCTTGTGCATCTTTTCCTGGTTCGATGCGCTGATCGTTGCCAGCGTGCGCCCGTGGAACGCGCTGGTGAAGGTGATCAGTTCGAATTTCTGTTCGTTGCCGCCATGCTGGTGATAGGCGCGCGCGGTCTTGATCGCGCATTCCACCGCTTCCGCGCCGGAATTGGTGAAGAACACCGTGTCGGCGAAGGTCAAGTCGATCAGCCGCTGCGCCAGATGCTCGCCCTGGGGGCTGCCGTAGAGATTGGAGACATGCATCAGCATGGCCGCCTGGCGCTGGACCGCGCCGATCAGCGTTTCGTGAGAATGGCCGAGGATATTGACGGCGATGCCCGCGGCGAAATCGAGGTAACGCTGCCCATCCTCGCCGATCAGGTGGCAATGATCGCCGCGTACCGGCCGGACTGCGCTCCGGCCATAGACCGGCATCAAAGGAGTGATCGACATGGAAGGGTCCTTATGGAATTCGTAAAATCATCGAGAAACAGAACGACAAATGGCGGCTATCCGGCTGGGAGGCCGGATAACCGCCATGACGCGTTGGTTGTTCGCTGCCCCCGATCCGACCGGCGTGATGCCGAATCAGATCCCCGGAGACGATGCGGACGAGTTCAGCCCTGGTGCGCCACCAGGTTGACCGCCGAGTACTTGCCTCGTCGATCGACCTCGATGTCGAATTCCAGCCGATCGCCTTCCGCCAGTTCGCGCATGCCGGAGCGCTCTACCGCGCTGATATGCACGAATGCATCGGGTTGCCCGTCATCGCGGGTGATGAAGCCGAAGCCTTTCATCGCGTTGAAGAACTTCACCGTGCCGGTAGCGCGTTCGCCGGTCAGCTTGCGCTGCGGCGCTTCCTCGCGCTTGGCCACCGGAATGACATCGCCCATCGGCACCAGATCGCTGGCGGAAATCTTGCCGCCGCGATCGACCAGCGTGAATTCCAACCCCTGCCCTTCGGCCAGGCCTTCCATGCCGGCGCGCTCTACCGCGCTGATATGCACGAACACATCCTCGCCGCCGTCTTCACGCTGGATGAAGCCGAAACCCTTTTGCACATTGAAGAATTTCACGACGCCCTTGCTCTGGCCGACGACTTGCGCGGGCATCCCGCCGCCGCCGCCCACCAGCGGGGCCAGAGCATTCGGGTCGACCGGAGCAGCGGCATCGTCGCGAGCGAGGCGACCAGGGCCGCGGGGAGCAAGAGGCCCTCGGGGCGGGTCAGGTACGCCAGCGCCGCCAGGCCGATCGTCGGAGGGAGCCAGAGGAACGAGCCTTCGCGGAGGAACCGGAGCGCCGCGAACAGGCCCCAGGTCCAGAAGAGCAGGAACGTGCTCTCGCTCAGGACGTCCCCGAAGACGTGCC